>CATEMS010000209.1 GCA_949507465.1 Flavobacteriaceae bacterium | reverse complement strand
TTTTGTAAATACCCTCCAATGTCACTAAAGGTTTTTGAACCATGAGAACTTGAGGTATCAACAGATTCTTCTCTGCTTATAAAATTATAGGTACCTAACAGCCTTCCTTGATCTAAAATAGGATCAAAAGCTGGATTTGTTAGCACCCCAGGAAAGCCACTATCTAGAACAGCAATATCGATGCCTTCACCCGTAAAATCTTGCTGATGCAAATAATTGGCAGCAATCATTTCTACTTGATTGGTTGCTGCACCATAATCATAGACTATACTATTGGCTTTATTTTCAACACTTAGTTTATCCTTTGTTGAACCACCTGGAATGGGAATAAGATTTAAGCTTTTATCTGCATATTCTAGGTGAGTTACAAAGTCTAAGGTTTCAAGAGCGTCTAGGTCTTGCAAATTACCCCTTACATACACACAGTTCATCCACTTTGATTTTGCAAAAACAGTAATACCTGGAATGCCTTTAAGAGTAGTTATATATGTTTCATTGACAGGGACATCTCTAGCATCAATGGGCGTGTTATGCATTAATTTTCTATCTATAGCTTTTTGAGTTAAAATAGAGATAGGGTTTTGCAGGGCAGCGTCTACATTTTCTTTGTCTAGGAAAAAAACCAAAGCATCTTCTTGCGCGTATGCATTGATAACAAGAAAAAACAAAAAAGAGAAAACTAACATTGTTTTTTTCATCACATATTTTTTATTGTTATTGTATTTAAAAACAAAATAAGTCTTCTAAAGGTACAATTTATTTGATTTATGAAATAACACCGCTGCCCAAACATTCATTGTCATGATACCAAGCAACAAATTGCCCCTGGGTGATGGCAGACTGTGGAGAATCAAAAATAACAAACATCCCTGACCCCGTTTGATAGAGTGTTGCCTTTTCAAGCTTTTGTCTGTAACGAATGCGCGCTAACACCCCTAAAGTTTCTCCTTCTAAGAGGGTACGATCTTTCCGGATCCAGTGAATTTCGTCCCACTTTACAAACAAGCCTTTTCTGTATAAACCAGGATGATCTTTTCCTTGACCTGTGTAAATTACATTCTCATTGACATCTGTGGCAATGACAAACAACGGTTCTTTAGTTCCGCCAACGGCTAGCCCTTTACGTTGTCCGTTTGTAAAGTAATGAGCTCCTTGATGGGTCCCTACTTCTTTACCATCCTCTGGAGTGTAAGATATTTTTTTGGACCAGTATTGTAGCTGTTCTATCTCTGAAGAAAAACTACCTGATGTGTTGTTGTATTTTTGACTGTTTGAGGGCACCTCAATTATGGCTCCTTTTTTGGGTGCTAATTGTTGTTGTAGAAATTCTGGCAATCTCACCTTACCAATAAAACACAGCCCTTGAGAATCTCTTTTATCTGCAGTTATTAAATCTTGCTGGGCTGCAATTTTACGAACATCTGGTTTTAAAATATCACCAATTGGGAACAAAGTTTTTGCTAATTGGGCCTGAGATAATTGACATAAAAAATAACTTTGATCCTTGTTAGCATCTTTTCCGGATAACAAACTGTAAACTTGCTCTCCATTGATACTTTGAGTGGCTTTTCTGCAATAATGACCCGTTGCTACATAATCTGCTCCCAAATCAAGAGCAATTTTCATAAATACATCAAACTTAATTTCGCGATTGCAGAGTATATCTGGGTTTGGAGTTCTACCCATCTCATACTCCCTGAACATGTAATCAACAATCCGCTGCTGATATTGCTGGCTTAAATCTATGGTTTGAAAAGGAATGTTTAATTTTTGAGCCACCAACATAGCATCGTTGCTATCCTCTAGCCATGGGCACTGCTCACTGATGGTTACAGAATCATCGTGCCAATTTTTCATAAAAAGACCGATCACCTCATAACCTTGTTGCTTTAAAAGATAAGCAGCAACGCTGGAATCTACTCCACCACTAAGACCAACAACTACACGTTTCATTTTCTGTTTTTAAAGACCAAGGCAACACTGGCCTTAGAAATGCTTTAATTTTTATTTTCTGGGTCAGGAAAGGTTTCACTTAATAGAAATTTTCCATCTTTATAATAATTCCATACACCATGATGCGCACCATTTTTATAGTCTCCCTTCATGGTAAGAGTGCCTTTATGAGAATAATAGGATGCAGGACCGTCTAAAAGATCATTTTTATAGGAAAGTTCTTTTAATTTAACCCCATTTGGAGCGTAATGATAACTTTTTCCTTGTTTAAGACCATTGACATAGGTTGTGGTTTCAATTATTTCTCCACTAGGATAATAGGTGGTTATTTCTCCGTGGAGTTTACCTAAAACATAGGTTTCTCTGGTCATTACTTTCTGAGAGTTTTCATGAAAAATGAGCCACAATCCAACACGCTGTTTTTTTGACATAAAACCCTTACTTACCAAATCACCTGTTTTACTGTAATAGGTTACCTGAGTTGGAGAATTTGTAGAAAATTCTTTAACACAAAAGGGTTGGTCCCCACACGTTTCACAATAAAAAAAGAAGGTACCCACTTCTTTATCATCAACAAAACTTCCTTGATATCGCAATTGCTGAGAGTTTGGGTAGTATTTTTTCCAAAGTCCTTGACGGAGTCCCTTATTGTCCTTTTGGTTGATTTGTTGCCCTAAAAGAGTCCCCATAGCAAAGCAGTACATGAAAATGAATACAATACTGTTTTTCATCTATAGTGGTTTTTTGTGTTGTAGATAAACACTACTGGTCCTGTTGTGAACCAAGAGTAATTATTTTTTTTTCTTCTTCTTTTGTAGTTTTTTTTGTTCCTCTGCCTGCTCCATCATTGAAGCCATTCTCTTTTGAAACTTATTTTGTTTTTTGGGCTTAGCTTTACTTGCTATGATCTGTGCTTTTATTTTGTCTTCATCAATAATCATGTTTTTTATCACTAACATGATACCAATGGTAATTAAATTTGATATAAAATAGTAGAGCGATAATCCACTGGCATAGTTATTAAAGAACACTAACATAAATAGTGGGGATAAGTACATTAATATTTTCATATTTGGCATACCAGGTTGCTGCTGAGCTTGCATGTTTTGTCCCATGGTCATTGTCATGTACCAAAATATAGCCAGAGAGGCCAGAATAGGAAATAAACTTACATGATCTCCATAAAAAGGAATAGAAAATCCTGAAGGGAATTGATATACGGTATCATAGCTAGACAAATCATCTGCCCACAAGAAACTTTTTTGACGCAGGTCAAAGGCTGTTGGGAAAAAAGTAAACAAGGCATAAAACACAGGAATTTGCAACAAGGCGGGTAAACAACCTTTGAGTGGGCTTGCTCCAGCAATGTTTTGTAACTTCATTGTTTCTTGCTGTATTTTCATTTTGTTATCACCCAAACGCTCTTTAATGGCATCGATCTCTGGCTTGAGAACTTTCATTTTTGCTTGGGCTACATACTGCTTGTATTGTACTGGAGAAAGTGCCAACTTCAACAAAATGGTGAGCATGATAATGGCAATTCCAGCAGGTAAAAAACCACTAAGAAAACCAAATAGTGGAATAATTACATACTTGTTAATCATTCCAAAAATACCCCATCCCAAAGGCATAGCCTGATCTAAATTACGACCATACTCTTTAAATATTTTATAATCTGTTGGGCCATAATACATGTTCATGTTTTGAGAAACTGCCCCAGCCTTTGGCTCAATTAATATCTTAGCCCCATACTGCTTTGTGTATACTGTATCTATGGTTTCATCCTCAACAAGGTCCTTTGAGGAAAAGGCAACTTCTTTAAATGAGGTATCTGTAAGCAACATAGAACTAAAAAAATGCTGTCTGAAATTTAACCAATTAACATCAAGCTCAACATCTTGATCCTCTCCCGTTGGGGAAAGTTTTGAATACTTGTCGGTTTCATACTCATAGGTTAATCTAGAATATCTGTTTTCATAACTAATGCTTTTTGCATGTCTGTATCCTTTGAGTGTCCAATCCAAATACATGGGTTGGCTTGTGTTTAAAATGTCTTCTAAACCTTGTGATTTAATGCTAAAATTAGTCATATACTCCCCAGGGATAAGCTCATATCTGTATTCTAGATAAGAAGTTTCAGAGGCTTTTAATCGCATAGTGAGCACTTGGTTGTCACCATTTTGAGACAATCTTGGTTCAAAGTATAGCTCTTGTGTGTTTAACAATCTGTTTTCTGCAGAAAACTGAAAATTCAAACTTGCATTTCCGTTTTTAATGAGATCAACCGCAATAGAATCATAGGTAGTATGCTGTTTTAAACGAGCCTGTGTTATATACCCTCCTTTGTTACTTATTGTTAGAGATAGTACATCATTTTCTATAGTGGTAGTCGCATTACTGGCAGAGGGAAGACTTGCAGAATAAGCAAAAGACCCTAATCTGTTTTGAAGCTTTAGTTTTCCTAAAGAGTCTGTGGCACTTGGAGAAATCATACCCTGAGTTGATTCACTAAGGGTCACATCACTATTTGATTCCTTAGCGGCCTCCAAATCAGCAGCAGCTTTTGCTTGAGCTTCTATTTCTGCTTCTTGAGCAGCAATTTCCTCTTGAGTGGGCTGTTGCAAATACAACATCCAAATAAAGATAGCTCCAATTAATACAAAACCTATAATCGTATTTAAGTCAAATTTCTTTTCTTCCATAATAATGCGCCGCCTTTAATTTATTGCGGAAATAGTAAAACCAATCGTTCTGGTTTTGGTTGTTTTACATTTCAGAGTGGTCTCTGTTGTTTATTCCAATAATCTAGCCCAAAATAATTTTGCGCCAAATTGTCTTACTTTGTCTTACAAAAGTTAAGGGCAGCAGCCACTAAACTCACAAATAATGGATGCGGATTGGCAACCGTGCTCTTGTATTCTGGATGATATTGAACTGCTACAAACCAAGGATGATCTTCAATCTCTATGATTTCTACCAAATTTGTTTGAGGATTCACACCCGTTGTTTTTAAACCTGCTTTTTCTAATTCAGCTTTGTAGGTATTGTTGTATTCATAGCGGTGTCGATGTCTTTCTTGAATCTCAGAAACTCCATACACCTGATGCACGATACTATCTTCTTTAAGCTCACAAGCCCAGGCACCAAGGCGCATGGTTCCTCCTTTTTCTGTAATAGTCTTTTGAGTCTCCATCAAATCGATGACAGGAAAAGGAGTATTCTCGTTCATCTCGGTGGAATTTGCATCTTTTAATCCTAGGACATTTCGACTATATTCTATAACGGCCATTTGCATGCCTAGACAAATACCCAAAAAAGGGAGTTTATTTTCTCTTGCATAACGCACAGCCTCAATCTT
>CATEMS010000208.1 GCA_949507465.1 Flavobacteriaceae bacterium | reverse complement strand
GGGGCATATAAATAAAAATTACTCCCTGCTTACAAAAGTGCAAGCCTTTGCACTTGATGCGCATTTTACCCTAGAGCAGGTGGGAAGAAATAGCAAAGGGCATTTCATTAACTTTAACGGAACAGCAGGCGTCTGGAGACGTACCTGTATATTGGATGCTGGAAACTGGGAAGGAGACACCCTAACAGAAGACCTTGACCTTAGTTACAGAGCGCAGTTAAAAAGCTGGAAATTTAAATACTTAGAAGAGGTAGAAACACCAGCAGAATTACCCGTTGTGATAAGCGCTGCTCGATCACAGCAATTTAGATGGAATAAAGGAGGCGCAGAAAATTATCAAAAAATGTCTAGACGTGTCTTAGCAAGTACCAATGTGTCCTTGAAAACTAAAATACATAGTGTGCTTCACTTACTAAATAGCACTATGTTTTTAAATATCTTTTTGGTCGCTATTTTAAGCATTCCTATGTTGTATATTAAAAATGAATACGAGCATCTAAAAGGCTATTTCATTGTCATGAGCTTCTTTGTGATAAGCACCCTTATTTTCTTTGTTTGTTACTGGTATACCTACAAATCTATCAATGGTGGAGGGTTCAAACAGTTTGCAAGATATACCGGAATGTTTTTTGCTTTTTTCTCTGTAGCCATGGGTTTTTCTCTGCACAATACCATTGCAGTAATTGAGGGCCATATGGGTAAGAAAAGTGATTTTGTTCGAACTCCAAAATTTAACATTAACGCACTAAGAGATTCATGGAAGGGAAACAAATACCTGAAAAACAATATTTCAACACATGTTATTTTTGAAGGTATGTTAATGGGCTATTTCGCTTTTGGGTTGTACGCTGCCTTTGTGGTAGGTGATCAGGGGGGTGATTTTGGATTGTTTCCATTTCACCTAATGCTGTGTTTGGGTTTTGGATATGTGTTCTTTAAAAGCTTGCTAAGTAAAGCTTAGTTGAGATGATATTTAAAACGTTACCTCTCGCTCTATAAGTTTGCCATTTCTATTGACTGTTACTGTTGTGGTTGCCCCTTCTTCAAAACTTGCTAAGGCTTTCATGTAAGACATCATATCTGGGGTGTTCATTGTACCCAGTTTTACAACAATATCTCCGCGTTGCAGTTTTGCTTTTTGAGCTGGTTTGCCTTCACTCACTCCATCAATGCGCATACCTTCTCCGTTAAATAAATAATCTGGCACAACGCCTAATGCAACTTTAAACATGGGCACCTCTTCACTTTCATTTTTAGTCTTTTTAAAGACCAATTGGCCTGCATCATCTAAATCTGTAATGATGTTAAGAATATAGTTTGAGATACGTTCCATACCTTGGTAGTTTAGTTTCTCGGTATCATCACTGGGTTTATGGTAATCTGCGTGTTGTCCTGTAAAAAAATGCAATACAGGGATATCTGCAAGATAAAAAGAAGTATGATCACTGGGGCCAACACCACTTTGATGCTCATTGATTGTTAAGCCCTGATCGTTGTTAGCAAACAAGGTTTGTTTAAAAATAGATGATGTACCCACTCCATAGACTGCAAGAGTTTGCTCTTTATTGAGCCTACCTACCATATCCATGTTTATCATGTAACTTACCTTTTTGGTATCAATGGTTGGTGTTTTTACAAAATAATTAGATCCAAGCAGGCCCATTTCCTCACCAGAAAATGCCATAAACAGATAATTATTTTGAGTGATGGTAGGGGATTGATGTTTCAAGCTATGGGCAAGGGCTAACAGTATGGCAACACCACTTGCATTGTCATCTGCACCGTTATGTATGGCAGGTTTTTCTCTATCTAAAGAGCCCTCACCTCCCATGCCTAAATGATCGTAATGTGCACCTATAATCACAGTAGTTGAGGCATTGTTGTCTATATATCCAATGACATTGGTACCTGTAACAGAGCCATCTTCTTGAATGTTTGTAAATTCTGACTGCTCATGAGGATTTGCACTTGGAGTAAAAGAAAATGTTTGGGTAAAAGTTCCTTCCATCCCCTTTGGGGTTAATCCAATGTCAGAAAAACGTTTTGTAATGTATGCAGCAGCTAGTAGCTCGCCGGGGGTACCTGTTTGTCTGCCTCCCATTTCATCTGCGGCCAAAACAGCCACATCTTGTTTTATGGTTACTTTCTTAACTGGTGGTTGTTGGCAAGAAACAACAAAGAGCACCATCAATCCTATAATAACTAAACGCATATCCTTATTTTTGTACAAAATTACTGAAATATGAGATACCTCACTACCCTAGCCATTTTTTGTTTTCTACTTTCTTGTAAGAACAATACTCAAGAAAAAAAGCAAGCCACCTCACCTACTACTTCGTCAGTAAACAAAAAACTAAGTGTAACGGGTGGTGTTCGAGAAACTGTCTTAGACCCTATAACACAAGACACACTCATATATCCAGAAGAGGTACATCTTAAAAACATACGTCAAGTAACCTTTGGCGGAGATAACGCTGAGGCTTATTGGAGTTTTGATGACAAACAATTGGTTTTTCAATCTAATTATAAAAATTGGGATGTAGGATGTGACCAAATGTTTTTAATGGATGCCCAGCAAACCTTTAAAGATACCAAACCGCCAATGATATCAACTGGAATGGGAAGAACAACCTGCGCTTATTTCTTGCCAGACAACAAACATTATGTGTATGGAAGCACCCATCTAGTTGATGAAAATTGCCCAGAGGTACCCCTTAGGAAAAATGGAAATTATGTATGGCCTGTCTATGATAGCTTTGATATTTTTGTGGCAGATTTACAAGGCAATATCACAGCACAGCTAACCACAGAGCCTGGTTATGACGCAGAGGCCACAGTGTCTCCAATGGGAGATAAAATTGTATTCACCTCAACCCGAAGTGGTGATCTAGAGCTCTATACCATGAATATTGATGGTAGCGATGTAAAGCAAATCACCAATGAACTAGGGTATGATGGGGGCGCATTTTTCTCACCAGATGGGACTAAATTAATATTTAGATCCTCACGACCAAAAACTCCCTCCGAAATTAAAAAATACAAAGACCTGCTAGCAGATGGGCTTGTAGAACCTGTAGACATGGAATTATATATTTGTGATGCAGATGGAAGCAATCTAAAACAACTTACCAATTTAGGCAATGCAAACTGGAGTCCATTTTTTCATCCCAGTGGAAATAAAATTTTATTTAGCAGCAACCACGAGGCAGAACGAGGGTTTCCTTTTAACTTGTATTTAATAGACCTTGACGGCAAAAACTTAGAACGAGTAACCCATGGGGAAACTTTTGATGCCTTTCCTGTTTTTAGCAATGATGGTAAATACTTAGCTTTTTCCTCTAATAGAAACAATGGAGGCGGTAGAGACACCAATTTATTTATTGCTCAGTGGCAAGATTAATAAAATACACTACTGGGCCTAATGTAATCCAACACAAATAATCAAATACCTGCTCCCATACAAATCGATTCTAATCCCCGGTATAGGGAGTCTGTTATTGTATTTCCTTTTTGCCTATTTTTTAGAACGTAGTGACTTTTTAAACCTGCTACTTTTATACACTGGATTGTTTTTCGGGGCCTGGAAAATTATTCAAAACACAACTTTTAATTTTTGGGTATGGGCCCTTCTTGGCGTTACAGCCAGAGTGGTGTTTTTGCCTGCTATACCAAACCTTTCTCAAGATTTTTACCGTTTTATTTGGGATGGCAGACTCCTTGTATTAGGGATAAATCCCTATGTATTTACTCCAGAGCAACTAGCAAATGGATCTGATATAGCCCAAGGTTTAATTTCTCTAGATACCATCTCAAATGCCAAAATTTTTATCCAAGGCATGGGTGATCTAAACGCAAGCCACTACAGTAATTATCCCCCAGTTAATCAATTGTGTTTTGCCCTAGCAGCCTGGTTTGCAAAAAACTCAATCCTTGGATCTGTAATTGGGATGCGCGTGCTAATTATTGGGGCTGATATAGGCATCTTATATTTCGGAAAAAAACTACTAGAGAGGCTCAAACTACCCGTAGAACATATTTTTTGGTATTTCTTAAATCCATGTATCATCATAGAACTTACCGGAAATTTGCACTTTGAGGGAGTGATGCTCTTTTTTGTTATTTGGGCATTGTATCTGCTAGATACAAAAAAATGGGTCCAGGCGGCAATAGCTTTGGGAGTTTCTGTTTCTGTGAAGTTGTTGCCTTTACTATTTTTGCCCCTTTTTTATAAATATTTTACCCCAAAAGGCCTCTTTGGCAAAGGTTTCTGGAAAATGAAAAAATTTTATTGGGTAACCCTTACCACCATACTACTTTGTTTCGTTCCCTTTAGCTCCAAGACTTTTATTTCCAATTATAGCACAACTATTGGTTTGTGGTTTCAAAATTTTGAATTTAATGCAAGTGTATATTATATCATACGTTGGATTGGATATCAAACCGTTGGTTGGAATATCATCGCCACAGTTGGGCTCATTTTACCCATAGTGGTTTTTATTTGTGTGGTGTTGCTTTCTTTAGTTAGAAAATACAATACCACACAAAACCTAATTACGGGTATGCTACTGGCGGTATCTGTATACCTGTTATTAGCAACAACAGTACACCCCTGGTATATTGCAACTGCAGTGCTTCTTAGTGTGTTTACTAAATATAAATTTGCGCTGGTGTGGAGCTTTATGATTTGTTTTAGTTACAGTGCTTATGGCCTTGAGGGCTATCAAGAAAACCTGCTACTGGTAGCTATGGAATATGGCGTGGTGATCAGTGTTGCTGTGTGGGAGCTATTGATTAAAAACTACATAAAAAACAAGGCTTAAAACACCCAAACTTGTTTATCTGGATTTTAGAGCATAGAAAAAAGTTCTAATTCTTCTTTGCTGAGTGTTTTCCAGCGTCCTCTTGGAAGATCTTTTTTGGTTAAATGTGCCAAGGTAACACAATCTAAACGCAAAATATTATAGCCTAAATGATCGAAAATTTCACGAATCACACTATTGCCCATGTGCTTTATTTTTAATCCTACTTCCTTTTTTGGTTTGTTGTCAACGTAGCTTATTTCTTCGATCTGAATTTTCTTTGCTCCAATCTGTATTCCATCAGAAATTTCTTTTAAATCTGCAGCTTTCAAGTTTTTATCTAAGGCAATATGAAACAGTCTCTCCATTCCTTTTTTACTCAGCTTTTCTTTAAGTTTATCATCATTGGTAAAAAACAAGAGTCCTGTAGCATTTCTACCCAACCTACCAATAGGAGTAATACGTCCAGAGGAGGCGTTAGCTACTAAATCCATAACAGTGTTCCCCTTGCTTTCACTTGTAGTGGTTGCAAAGCCTTTTGGCTTATTTAACAATACATAAGACATGGGTTCTGGGTTTAGACGACGACCATCAAATCGAACATCATCTTCAAGTTTTACCTTGTACCCCATTTGATTTATAATCTTACCATTTACAGTAACTAGTCCAGTAGCTATATAGGTGTCTGCCTCTCTTCGAGAACAAATACCACTGTTGGATATGTATTTATTTAATCGAATACCATCAACCACAGCATGTTTTGTGGCAGCTTGTTTTGGTGCAACAACCTTAGCTTTTATCTCACCTGTTCTAGATTTTCCAACCCTAGGCTTTGAGCCCGCGTTGCGATCATTGCTTTTAAACTTTGCATTTCTACTGTGTCCTTTGCCAGCTCCTTTTGCTTTGTTATCGTTTCTACTCATGATGTAAATTCCTGGAAACCAGGTGGTTTTAAATTGCGCGCAAAGATACGTTTTAATTTAATAATTTCACTGATTCCTAGGTACCCTATAACAGAAATATAGGTGGCTTTAGAAAAATTTTAACCTACAATTGCTCTTTGGAGTCAACAAGATTAATAGTAGATTGACGTTCTGTGTTGATCGTTAATTTGGTAACATCTGGACGAGAATAATGCCCTACCGGATCAAAATTTTGACGTTCTTGATAGACTTTGTTGAAATCTAGGGTGTGGTAGATATTTCCGTCTGTATGCGTATCTGGTTCTAAAATCCACTCACCATCTGGACCTGCAATACAACTACCACCATTTGCCAATATATCAGGACAATTTTCTGTGATTTTTGAATAATGAGGAGTCTGTATAGGAAAATCACCTTTAGACATTAAAGCTGATACAGAAATTACAAAACTACGAGACTCTCTTGCTATAAATCTAGTAATATCTTTGGTATTATGATCACTCCCTGGCCAAACAGCAACGTGCAGATTCTCTCCCTGGCCATATAAAGCTGCTCTTGGTAGTGGCATCCAATTTTCCCAGCAGTTTAAACCTCCCACGGTAAATTGCTTTAAAGAGTGTACTTGCAAACCGTTTCCATCTCCAGGAGCCCATGCCAAACGCTCATCGTAGGTGGGTTGCAATTTGCGGTGCACGGATTGAATTTCCCCCTGTTGATTGATATACACCAAAGAGGCATACACACTATGGCCACCTCTATCTAATGGGCGCTCAATAATACCCAAATAGATGGCAATAGTGTGTTTTTTTGCTAGAGCACAAATGTGATCTAAATCGCCATTTTCTATTGTGATAGAATTACGTAGGTAATGAGCATATAGCTCTTTATTAAGGGATGTGTTCCAGTGAGCTCCATCTGCCAATGCTAGCCAAAATGGGTATCCTGGCAACACACCTTCTCCAAAAATGATGAGTTCTGTTTTTTTTGCTGCTGCTTGTTGTATCTGGGCATATATTTTTTGCAGTGTAGCCTCTTTGTCTAACCACACAGGGGCAATTTGAGATAAAGCTACATGGAGTAAGTTTTCATTTTGCATAATGCTAATGTAGTGATTTTATTACATCAAGGCCAAACACACAACCTTAAAAAACCCTGCTTAAAACTAGGTGTACATTTATTAATACAATACTAAAAACACCCGCTACAATGATACATTTCAAGATATTGTGAAGGGTAAGAAAGTGACTTCTTTTATTAGATTTCCAGAGAAAAATATCAAAAAATAATAGTGTTACAATACTAGCATAAAAATAATAATCCATGTATCCTATTGAGAAATACATTAACAATAACAAAGCAGGAATGAAGGTTGCAATACTCAAAGCAGTAAGCATCTTTTTGGATACAACAACACCATAAACAACTGGGATGGTTTTGTAATTTTGAGCCAAATCACCTTTTATGTTTTCTAAATCTTTAGTAAGCTCTTTCATAGCAATAAGCAAAAACAAGAAGGTGGCGTGCACAAAAATTACATTATTAAAATTTTGATAGTAAATAAACACCGCAAAAAAAGGAATAACCGCTAAAATAGATGCGGTTAGGTTTCCAATAAATAAAAACTTTTTGAGTTTGTGTGAATAAAACCAGATAGCAAAAATGTATATCATAAAAAATAACACTGCCCTAAATGAGACATAGCTAGCAAACACAAGTGAAAGACAATTTAAAATAAAATACCCTGACAGCTTTGTATTTTGGCTCACCAATCTATCCAAAACTGTTTTTGTTGGCCTATTGATAAGATCTTTATCACTGTCATAAAAACTATTGATGATATATCCTGCTGCAATAGCAGCAGATGAAGAAAGAACTAACATCAATACATTGATATCAAAAAGAACATCACCTAGGGGTAGCTCAGGGGCCAAAATATAAATTGAAGTAAGGTATTGGGCTAGAATAATGACCAAAATATTATACCCTCTCACAACAGAAAACAAGCTAAAAAACTTTAACATGATATGTTTTTGTTTTCTGCTTAACATAAAGATTAAATGTATGGTTTGGTATCTAGAAATTATACACCACTTCTAAGGTGTGGCCCTTAAGTGCTGTTCTTGCCTTATCAATATCTTCTGTAAATCCTAGCATGTAACCGCCCCCACCTGAGCCGCATAGTTTTAGGTAGTAGGTATTGGTTTCAATCCCTTTCTTCCAGAGTGATTGAAATGCTTTTGGAATCATTGGTTTAAAATTATCCAACACTATTTTAGAGAGTTGTTTGACATTTGAGAGAAGAGAATTTACGTCTCCTTTTAAAAAATCATGCACACAGGCATCTGTGTGTTTTACAAATTGATCTTTTAGCATATTTCTAAAGCCCTCTTGTTTCATTTTCTCCATAAAAATATGTACCATAGGGGCTGTTTCTCCAGCAATACCTGTGTCTAACAAAAATACTGCGCCTTTGCCATCTGTTGTCTGAGAAGGAATGTTTGCACTTTCTATATCTTCGGTGCTATTGATAAGAATAGGCAGACTTAAATAACTATTTAAAGGATCAAGACCTGAAGATTTACCATGAAAGAAAGATTCCATGGAGGCAAATATTTTTTTAAGTGCTAATAATTTTTCACGGGTTAGATTTTCAAGTACCGTGATTTTTTGTGTGGCATACTTATCATAAATAGCAGCAACGAGTGCGCCACTACTGCCTACACCATATCCCTGGGGTATGCTGCTATCAAAATACATTCCTTGACTGATATCACTGTACAGAGCCTCTATGTTGAAAATGACCAGTGATGGGTTGTCTTGTTGTAGTTGTTTTAGATATCCGGCAAAATGATACAGACGCTCGTTGGAGTTTTTGGTGAGCTGGGTCAATTGGTCATCCGTTTTTAAGGCGCCTTTAAAAAAGTTGTATGGAATAGAGAGCCCCTTGGAATCTTTGATAATACCATACTCTCCGAAGAGTAATATTTTTGAATAAAAAAGAGGTCCTTTCATAAATATTTATGTTATGCATTAAAGGTACACAATAAATACAAATATACTTTAAAAGAGCAAAAATACTGTTATGGAAATATTAAAAACAAAAACCGAAATCACCCCTTAAAGAAAGTGTGTAATATACAAAACGAGATCATATAGTACTGGCCCCTGTTCCGGTAAAATCATCAATGTACGAACCGTCTTTACAGAAGATGGAAAGTTCATTTTTAATAAATTGCTGTACCTGCTGTCTTTCACTTGAAGGATATAGCACATGGACATTAGCACCTGCATCTAGGGTAAAACAGACCTGGCTATTTGTTGCCTTTCTAAAACCCCAAATAGAATCAATAATCTTTAGGGTGTTTGGTTTCATTAAAATAAAATACGGAGAACTGGCCATCATCATAGCATGCAACTGCAGTGCCTCACTCTCTACGAGGGCTATGAAAGAATCTAAATCTCCGGTTTCGAAAATAGAAATAAGCTGCTCTAAATTGCTATTTGCTTTTTCAAAACGTTGTTTGGCATAAGGATTATTATGCATTAAATCATGACCCACAGTGCTACTTACTTGCTTCTCTGCTTTATCTACCAATAGAATTGTATCATGGTAATTAGAGAAATTATCGTGAACCTTATAAGGATAAGTGGTCCCAAAAAGATCGCTACTACCCTTTATTTTTGGATGAGCACCCCAAACAACTAAAGGACCATTGATACTTCTGGCAGCGCTTCCCGAACCTAAGCGGGCAAGAAAAGATGCCTTTTGTAACTGATACTGCTTGTTTTGAAGTCGCTCGTTTTTGGGGTCATTTAATTGACTCTCTAGCCCCACAAGACACATAGCTAGCGCGCTCATTCCACTTGCAGAACTAGCAATACCACTGCTGTGAGGAAAGGTGTTTTGTGTTTTAATTACAAAACGGTACTCGTTAATAAAAGGAAGGTAGGGCGCTACTCGATTAAAAAATTTTTCGATTTTAGGTTCAAACTCTTTCTCTCTATGGCCATCAAGATATACCTTAAAATCATATCCACCCTTGGTCTTTTTTTCAAAATCTAAGGTAGTCTCACTTTTGCAGTTACTTAACGTGAAACTGATAGAGGCATTTTGAGGGAGTTGCTCGCCGTGTTTTCCCCAATATTTTACCAAAGCGATGTTACTGGGAGATTGATAAGACACACTTGCATTTTCAATCATTTTGGTATAAGGTGGTGGAATAAAATCTTGAATGGTCATAAATGGGCCTTATGTTAATGGGCAAAGGTTAAAAGGTAAAGATACGCAAATAGCTCTCTTTTAAAAATGAAGATGCACTACTTAAGGTAAAGATTTTTAAAATTTATAAAAAAGTTAGATTCAGTAATCAGAAACCCTACTGGGGTTTACTCCTGAAGGCTTTGAGAAATTGCCTTAGAGACGATATAAGAGCTCGTCCAGGCATTTTGAAAATTAAATCCTCCTGTAATAGCATCTACATTAATGACCTCTCCAGCAAAATATAAAGTAGGATGTATTTTACTCTCAAATGTTTTAAAATTAATCTCCTCTAATGCCACTCCTCCAGCGGTCACAAACTCTTCTTTAAATGTACTTTTCCCTGACACCTCAAAATAGGATTGGGTAAGCTGTTGAGCAAGATTTTTTAGTTTGTTTTTAGGTATATCTGCCCAAATCTCTTTAGGGGTAATCCCGCTGGTGTTAACAATGCTTTGCCACAAACGCCTGGGTATATCAAATTGAGGATACTTGGCTATGGTCTGTTTTGGGTATGTTAGTTTTAGTTTTAGTAAATCCAGTAACACATCTTCTTGATTGTGGTCAATCAGCCAATTCACAACAATGGTAAAGTTGTAATTTAAAGCCTCTAAAATCCTTGCTCCCCAGGCAGAAAGCTTTAAAATAGCAGGTCCACTCATTCCCCAGTGTGTGATAAGTAAAGGGCCCTGACTCTGTAAGACGACCTTGGCTTTTTGGTCCATAACTTGTATGCCAACTTGTGAGGACACCCCCGGAAGATCTAAAATTCTCTGGTCTTTAATGTTGAAGGTGAATAAAGAGGCAACAGGAGCTACAATGGTGTGATTTAAAGCGCTGAGAATATTCCATATTTTTGGATTAGATCCCGTTGCTACAACAATCTTTTTGGATAAAAAGGTTTCCTTGGGAGTAGTAATGCTCCATGAGTTATCTAGTTTATGAATCTCTTTAACGGGTTGCTCTTTTAAAAGAGCTACGCCAAGGCCATAAATTTCATTTAAAAAACAATCTATAATAGTTTGTGAGGTATTTGATACGGGAAACATCCTTCCATCTTCTTCCATTTTGATGTGTACACCTCTCTCTTCAAACCAAGCTAAGGTATCTGAGGTCATAAAAGTATGGAAGGGACCTAACAATTCTTTTTCTCCTCTAGGGTAATTCTTGGAGAGCGCTCTTGGCATAAACTCTGCGTGAGTGACATTACATCTGCCGCCACCAGAAATTTTAACTTTTGCAAGTACCTGACTTCCCCTCTCTAGTATGGCAATTTTAAGATTGGGAGCTTTTGTCTTAAGATTGATTGCCGCAAAAAAGCCTGCCGCACCGCCGCCAATTACTATAACATCAAATGTGTTTGTATCCACGGGTTAAAAATACGAATAATTGAGTTGATTTATTGGTCAATAGCCAATTACAGACAAGATAATACCTAGAAAAATAGGATAACTAATCCCTTACAGAGAAATAAAATCTTTTAGATAGTAAGGCTCAAAATAAGCAACATCTTGAGTGTCATTTTGAGTAAATTTAAGTGTAGCAATTTTTGCCATTTCAGATGCAGAGGGCAATGCATCATTAATAAAGACTGCATTTTGGTGGGTACACACGTCTTTAAATTTCTCTACCCCATCACCTATAAATGTTACCTTGCCTTTGTCAAGATAGGTATTAAAAGAATCTTGGGTTATGATTTGTGCTTTTATATCTCTGATTCGAACCATCTGAGAAGAAAAAACAGCACTATACACCTCCATTCTTCTTGCATCCAACATAGGTACCACCACAGATTGGCTAACTTGCATCGCCAAGGAGTGTAGCGTAGAGGTAGCT
>CATEMS010000207.1 GCA_949507465.1 Flavobacteriaceae bacterium | reverse complement strand
TCAGGCAGAAGCTGGTGCTGCAGGTGGAGACTCTGGTGCAGCTGGTACTCAGCCTAATGCGGGTGCAGATGCAGACAATGTAGAAGATGTAGATTTTGAAGAAGTGAAATAATAATTTTTGCTTTTACAGATTAAAAAGGCAGCCTAATGGCTGCCTTTTTTTGTTCAATGTACTACCTTTATAGCATGCAATTTTATTTTAGATGGTCTTTTTTTATAGGGTTCCTTTTTGCCCATATGCTGGTATGGTCTCAAGAAATAATTACTTATGACCGATCAGATTTTGATTTAAAAGGTCCAGTGAAATCGTGTTTTGTATTTACTAAATACGGCCAAGAGCAATATCTGTTTAATAGATCAGGACAATTAGTACAAGCAGCTACAGTTTTTGGCGAAAATGATAGTGAGACTACCTATTACAAATATGAAAAAGAAAAACTGGTAGAACGTAGGGTAGAAAATTATGTCAATGGAGCATTAGACAAAACCACTTCAATGGCTAACTTTTATAGTTATGACAGCCTACCGCAACTTAAAATAAAAGAGAAAATTATTGGTTATGATAGGAATTTTGTAGCGCAATTTAATTATCGCTATGACAGTATTGGGCAGTTAACCAGATTGGTGAGAACAAATACACAGGGCCGTTTTATTACTTTGATTAGTCATGAGTGGGATTCCTTACGCACCCAAAAATCTACCGCTTATTGGCAAGACAGTCTGCCTTTAAAGCAAGTGGATTCTATTTTCTTTAAGGCTGGTGGAACTTTGATCCAGTTGAACATAAAGGAATTTGACAACGGAATTCCCAGCTCCATGGAACAAAGAATGTTCAATAAAAAGTGCTTAGAAATGGAACTTCACAACTACATTTATATAGAAAAAGATAGTTTGTATGTCCCCAAAAAGGCATCGTCCGTAAGGACAAAATACAACAGTAATAACCACCCAATTGAACAGATTTTTGAAAGGGGTGTGGTGCGTCAAACAAAGAAAATTTTGTACCAATTAGACGGGAGTCCTTTTAAAAATTGGATTAAAAAAATTACTACTCCAGACAATTCTTATACGACTAGAAAGATTGTTTATTTTGAGGAGTAGTCTCTAGAGAATAGGGCATAACAACAGGTGTCTCTAATTCTTTTTTGGGCTACAAACACGTCTTCTTTCAGAATCCCTTCTAATGTTGCCCCAAGTTTCTCTACTGCCTTTCTGGATCTTATGTTGAGTGCGTCTACCCTAAAAATAACTTTCCGCATTTTCATGACCTCAAATGCATGTGAAAGCATGAGGTGTTTTAAAGCGCTGTTGAGTCCAGTACCCTGGACTTCTTTTGCCAACCATGTCCATCCTATATGAAGTGTTTTGTTGTAAAGATCTATGTATCCAAACCTGGTGCTACCCACATATTTTTGAGATAATTTGTTAAATATAGCAAAGGGAATGTCTTTCCCAGCCGCTTCATTTGCTTCAGCTGTGGCTATATAAGCGGCTAATCGATCTTTTGTGCTCAGATCGTTCGGGCTGTATTTGTAAATATCTAAATCTTTTACAACCTCCCAAAGGACGTCTGTATGACTTGTACTTAAGGGGTCCAAACGAACCCAATGGTTTTCTAATGGTAACATGGATACAAATATTAGTTAAATCAAAGATATACAATTGTGTCAGTCCTTTATTATTGTTTAATTTTACTAAAAAAAACATGGACAAAGAAACCATTCTTAAAGCCTGCAATGACAGGTGCTCCAATACTTTAATGGAAACACTAGAGATTTCTTATGTAGACGTTGGAGAAGATTTTTTAACGGCTAAAATGCCTGTAGGGCCAAAAGTGCACCAGCCGGACGGAGTATTGCATGGTGGTGCAATGGTTGCCCTTGCAGAAAGTGTAGGCAGTGCGGCATCCTTTTTATTTTTAGATGCTAAAAATTATAAAGTTAGGGGCATAGAAATTGCGGCAAACCACGTGAAAAGTATTGCTTCTGGTTTTGTTTACGCTAAAGCCACGGTGCTTCATAAAGGGAGAACAACGCAATTATGGGATATAAAAATCACGGATGATGCGGGTCAATTAATATCTGTCAACAAGCTAACCACTATTGCCCTTCC
>CATEMS010000206.1 GCA_949507465.1 Flavobacteriaceae bacterium | reverse complement strand
CAGAGCAACATTATACAATACTATAGAATTATTGTTGGAATGTATGTTGGTGAGAAAGCATCAATTTGGACAGAATCAATCTCACTATGAAAAATCATATTTTGACAAACAACACGATCATGTCATTCTAGACAATGGAGAGGTCATCGAATTCTGCGATCCTAGAATACAAAATATTAAAAAAACCATAGAAGATGTTTTTGATATTAAAATATCCAAACACTCGCTATATTTTTACGGAACAAAAAACACAACCAACCCAGAACAATAGGGAACTAAATAACAATTATGGCAGTAGATTTACTACTTGGATTACAATGGGGAGACGAGGGAAAAGGAAAAATCGTCGACGTACTTACAGCAGATTATGATATCATTGCCCGCTTTCAAGGGGGTCCTAACGCAGGTCATACCCTAGAGTTTGATGGAATCAAACATGTATTGAGAACTATTCCATCAGGAATTTTTCATAAAACAGCCATCAATGTGATAGGAAATGGTGTGGTAATTGATCCCGTTGTTTTTGTAAAAGAATTGGAGGCCTTAGATCAATTTGACATCGACTACAAAGCCAAATTGATTATTTCAAGAAAAGCCCACCTTATTTTACCAACCCACAGACTTCTGGACGCTGCTAGCGAGGCCAGTAAAGGAAAGGCAAAGATTGGCTCTACCCTAAAAGGTATTGGGCCAACCTATATGGATAAAACAGGTAGAAACGGAATTCGTGTGGGTGATCTAGAATTGAAAGAGTGGAAAATAAAATACCGTCAGTTGGCCAACAAACATGAGGCGATGATTTCCTTTTATGATGTAGATATCCAATACGATTTACAAGAAATGGAAGCAGAATTTTATGAGGCTGTAGATCGCCTTAAAGAGTTAACTTTTATTGACAGTGAGCAATATTTCCATCAAGCAATGAAGGCTGGGAAAACAATATTGGCTGAAGGTGCACAAGGATCACTACTTGATATTGATTTTGGCACCTATCCTTTTGTAACTTCCTCAAACACGACCGCAGCCGGTGCATGCACCGGCCTAGGAATTGCACCTAACAAAGTAAAAGATGTGTATGGAATCTTTAAAGCCTATACCACTCGTGTAGGATCGGGTCCATTCCCCACAGAGCTTTTTGATAAAGTTGGTGCTCAGATGGCAAAAGTAGGACGTGAATTTGGAGCTGTAACAGGAAGACCAAGACGCTGTGGATGGCTAGATTTGGTTGCCCTAAAATATACCTGTGAGGTAAATGGAGTCACTCAGTTAAATATGATGAAAGGAGATGTACTCTCGGGATTCAGTACCCTAAAAGTATGTACAGCATACAAATACAAAGGAGAAACTATTACGCACTTACCTTTTAACATCGAGCCAGAAAATGTAACCCCAGTCTACACAAGTTTTCCTTGTTGGAAAGAAGATCTAACAAAGATGAGAAGTGCATCTGAGTTTCCAAAAGAGCTGAACCAATACATCGATTTTCTAGAAAAGCAGCTAGAGATACCTATACAAATAGTTTCTGTAGGTCCCGATAGAACCCAAACAATACACCGTTAAAAAGAAGCTTCAACATATAACACTTATGCTGATACTCCTTATTACAGGAGCTCTAGAGGCACAACCCAATCAACAAGCAGAAAAAACTAAGGTTGATATTCAGTCAGGATATTTAGAGCGAAAGCCCGAATTACCAGATGCTTTTATATACACCAAAGACACAGAAGGCCAAGTGTATATCATACATCAAGGTATACAAATGTGGTGCAATCAAGCCTATGTGTATTTAAAAGACAACTTTGTAAAGGCCTATGGGGAGGTTAAAATCAAACAAGGGGATACTATTTCAATGCAGAGTAACTATGCAGAATATAACGGAAATACACAGTTTGCATTTGCCAGTGGTGCTGTTATTTTCGAGGAACCCAAAACTACTTTAAAAACAGACACCCTATATTTTGACAGAATAAAACAAGAGGCTTACTACAGAAGCGGTGGTACTGTTACAGATACAGCAAGCACACTTAATAGTAGAATTGGACGGTATTTTGCTACATCGAAAAACTATCAGTTTAACAATCAAGTTAAAATTAAGAACCCTAAGTATACGATTAACTCACAGCAACTTGACTTTTATTCACAAACAGGAGCAAGCTACCTCTATGGTCCTTCTACCATAGTAAGCGACTCGAGTACTGTATATTGTGAACGTGGTTTTTACAACACCAGAGAAGACACTGGCTATTTTGTTAAAAATTCTAAAGTAGATTACCAAAGTAGGACACTCTACGGAGATAGCATTTACTTTGATAGAAATAAAAGTTTTGCTTCTGCAACCAACAACATTAAAGTAATAGATACTACCAATCAAAGTATTGTTAGGGGTCATTATGCGGAGGTTTACCGACAAAAAGATTCTGTTTTTATCACCAAACGAGCAGTTGCCGTAAGCCTCCAAGAACGTGATTCTGTATATATCCACGCAGATACATTACAAATTACTGGTAAACCAAACAATCGAATTCTTAAAGGATTTTACAAAGCACGTTTTTTCAAACAATCAAGCAATCCAGAGCAGATTCCTACCAGTGGTACTTGCGACTCAATATTTGTGAATCAGAAAAAGGGAATTACAAAACTTATTGATCGCCCCGTGCTTTGGACTGGAGAGAACCAAATGACTGGGGATACCATCCACCTGATTAACAATACCAGAACCCAGCAGCTTGATACATTAAAAGTGTTTAACAATGCATTTTTAATTCAAAAAGATTCTTTGGGATATAATCAAGTAAAAGGAAAGCGCCTGACTGGTCTGTTCACAGACAACGAGCTAGATACTATAAATATTGATCAAAACGCACAGGTAATTTATTTTGCACGTAATGACGATGATGAGCTAATTGGTATAAATAATACCGTATCTAGTGCCATACAAATGTATATGGAAAATCAAGAAATTGAAGGAATCCGATTTATAAAAAAAGGAACTGGGAAAATATATCCTCTCTCAAAGATCCCTCCAGAGGCAAGAATATTGTCTGGTTTTCAATGGCGTGGACAAGAAAGATTGCAAAATAAAGAAGCCATATTTGATGGTAAACAAGCGCCTGTACTTCCAAAAATAAAAGGAATACCACTTCCAAAATTTCAAGAAGCTTTTTTTGATGAAAAAAATCAAGATTCATTACGGATTCCTCAGGCCTCAAAGCTCAATGCTGAAGTTTTTAAAAATAGGCCCCAAGACACTCCATTGCAGCAACCTTTAAAGGAAAAACCTAACAGCAAAGGTCAAAAGGATAATCTAAAACCCAATAATTTTTAATTTATTTGTGAAGGAGTTTAAGCACATTAAAACACCATTATTAGTTTCTACCGTTACACAAGCTATACTTTGAAAAAGGATTTTTACAAACACCAAACACAAACCACCCCAAATCCACTGGCTATGGAAATTTCTCACGCCAAAGGAAGCTATATATATGATACCAAAGGAGCTGCACATCTTGATTTTGTTGCAGGGGTATCTGCCTGTAGCTTGGGACATTCTCATCCTAAGGTTGTTAAAGCCATTACAGCGCAAACCCAAAAATACATGCATGTAATGGTGTATGGTGAGTATATCCAAAAACCAGCAGTTTCTCTCACTAAACTTTTAGCAAAACATCTTCCCGACCCATTAGAGACCACCTATCTCGTAAATAGTGGTACAGAAGCCATAGAAGGTGCCTTAAAACTCGCTAGAAGAGCAACGGGTAGGTCAGAAATTCTGTACGCTCATCTTGCCTATCACGGAAACACAATGGGAGCCTTAAGTGTCATGGGGTATGAACAAAGAAAAGAAGCTTTTAAGCCCCTACTACCACATTGTCGTGCTATTTTATTTAACTGTGAAACTTGTTTGGAGCAAATTACAAATAATACCGCAGCTGTGATACTTGAAACCATTCAAGGGGGCGCTGGTTTTATCACACCAGCTGCTGAATATTTAAAGAAAGTTAAAGCTAGGTGTCAACAAGTAGGTGCCCTTTTAATTTTGGATGAAATACAACCTGGATTTGGCCGCACCGGGAAACTCTTCGGATTTATGAATTACAATGTAGTGCCAGATATTCTAGTGATGGGAAAAGCAATGGGTGGCGGGCTACCTAT
>CATEMS010000205.1 GCA_949507465.1 Flavobacteriaceae bacterium | reverse complement strand
CCATAAAATTACTTGGTGGTATATATATTTGGGTTAGTTTTTTTAATACACGTATATCATCCTGTGATACACCAATCTCCTCTTGGGTTTCCCTTAAAGCTGTATGCATTGAGGAAAGGTCTGAGGACTCTTGCTTTCCACCCGGAAAACCAACTTGGGCAGAATGAACTCCTTTGGATGTTTTTCTTAAAATTAAGGCTAAATAAGTTTCACCATCTTTATTTGGATAAAACATTGCCATCACAGAAGCTCTTTTGGCTTGTTTTTTTTTTAAAGACGCTTTTGCTAGCCCTTTGATACGATCTAGAGGTGCCATTTTATAATGAGAAGCTTCCCCTGGCAGGTCCAATTTGGTTATTTTTACAATATGTTTATTAAAAGATGAAAATGTCATACCTATTAAAAATACTGTTTGGTTGTGGTTGTATAGTTGCAGTTTGTATCCAATGTGAAGATACAAAAAATCAAGAAGATGTTTCTTTAAAAAAGCAATCAAGCGAGCAGTCAATAGGTGTTAAAAGCAAATCTAAATTATCACCTACTCCAAAAGACACCATAACAATACCAGAAAAAATAAAAAAAATCACACCTAGCAATGTGGTGTCATTTTTAACAGACTATGGAAAAAGTCATCAACAAACAAAAGTTGCTTTTACAACCCCCTACGGGACTATTGTTATTCAGCTATTTAAAGATACCCCACTGCATAGAGCAAACTTCATTTATTTAGTAAAACAAGGGTATTTTAACACTACTTATTTCCATAGGGTAGTTTCTAATTTTATTATACAAGCAGGTAGAAGTGACAACGCTTCATCTCAAAAACAGCGGTATGCTATTGGGCATAATTACAGAATTCCTAACGAAATCAAGCACAAGCACTTCTATGGATCTATCTCTGGAGCCAAATATTACAGAGACAACGATGATCATAAATCAGATCCTTTTGAATTTTTTATTTTCTTGGGTCCAAAAACTGCTACATCACACTTAGACGGTAACTACACTGTATTTGGGAAGGTAATTCAAGGCATGGATGTTGCAACTAAAATATCAAAGCTTGCTAAAGATGCTAGAGAGTGGCCTCTTAAAAATGTAACCATTAAAGCGACCCTATTACCTTAATTTAATCTTTTGGTTTTGATGTGCTAAAAAATCGCATCCAAGAAATTCTAAAGGCGGTTTTAAATTAGTTAGTAATAAGATTGATTTAAAACTTGTTTCGTTTTCTATCAACTTCTTTTAAAAACACTTTGCGTATTCTTAAGAAACTTGGAGTGACCTCAACGTATTCATCTTTTTGAATGTATTCAAGAGCTTCTTCTAATGAAAATTTGATGGCGGGAACAATTTTTGCCTTATCATCTGCCCCGCTAGATCTTACGTTGCTCAACTTTTTAGTTTTAGTAATATTGACGGTCATATCATCTTGTCGTGTGTTTTCTCCAATGACTTGTCCTTCATAAATATCTTCGCCAGGATCTACGAAAAAACGTCCTCTATCCTGAAGTTTATCTATGGAGTAAGGAATGGCACTTCCATTTTCCATAGACACTAAAGATCCGTTTTGACGCTCGGGAATACCTCCTTTTATGGGTTGGTATTCTAAAAATCTATGGGTCATAATTGCCTCACCCGCAGTTGCTGTAAGAAGTTGATTACGAAGCCCAATTATTCCTCGAGAAGGAATTAAAAATTCACAAATCATCCTATTGCCTTTGGCTTCCATAGAAACCATTTCACCTTTTCTTATGGAAACCATATTTACAGCAGTACCACTTACTGTTTCTGGCAAATCAATTGTTAATGCTTCAATAGGTTCACATTTTTTCCCATCTATCTCTTTGATGATTACTTGGGGTTGTCCTATCTGTAACTCATACCCCTCACGACGCATGGTTTCAATCAATACAGAAAGATGAAGTACACAACGACCAAAAACT
>CATEMS010000204.1 GCA_949507465.1 Flavobacteriaceae bacterium | reverse complement strand
TAACTACTGGGACGGTTCTTATAAATTAATTTACAAGGAAGGAATAGATGATTTTAGAGGAAATTATGTCTATGATTCACAATTGTATTCTCTTCATGGATACTATAGAAAAAATGGAGTATGTGAATATCGAATTTTTGAAAAATCTTCAGGTACTCTAAAACGAACATCAAAATTAGACGCCATCACACGTGTTGATGGGATTTCTTATGTATATATAAAAGGTGATACAATTTATTACAGAGATAAACATGGAGATATGGCATCCTTTAATGTGGACTCAGGTACTGTCATTGAAAGTATAAACTACATAGAAAAATATAAAGCTAAGGTTGGTTATAGCCAGAAGGAGGTAGCTATTGTTTTGATCGCAATAGCTATATTACTTATTGTTGTAGTGCTAATTAGAAAGCAAAAAATAAAATCAAACCAAACAACAAAAGAATTAGCAAACATCGAAAAAGTATTTGTTAGCATCAAATCTACCACTATCACAAAAGAAGAATTAGATAATCTACTGGGTATCTCACATTATTCTTATGAAACTATTAAAACCAAAAGAAGTTCGATATTAAATCAATTAAATCAAAACGGAAAAGTAAAAATTGAAAGAGTCAGAAAACAAAGTGACAAACGATTTTACAACTACAAAATATCCTGATTGTTTTTTAATCATCTTGTAAAGCACGAAACTAAAAAACAGCCTTTAGGTTATAAAAAGAAATTCCAAACCAAGCCAAAACGAATCAAAGAATCTCTGTAGGGATATCCAGGAGCAGAAAAATATTGTTTTGTGCTTGAGAACAAGGCATTGAAATGTTCCCAGGTTACAAAAATTCTTGTTTGACGTATTTTGGCATTAAAAAATAAATCTACCATAGGGAATCCGCCAATTTCTTGCTCGTTTTGCACATAAAACTCAGCTAAAACAGGATCATAGCCGTTACTATTAAATGCAGTAAAATACTTTAAATTAACTCCTGTCTGGAAAAACAAGGCGTTTTTAAATAAGGTATCCTTATAATACAACGACTGGCGGGTTATAAATTCAGGAACATTAAAAACAGTAGCACCATCCAGCACATTTTGATACATTATCGTATTGTTTAATGCAAAGCCTCTCCAATTAAATTCTCTCTGGGCTTTGAGTTTTAAATAATTCACCCTTTCACTAAATTGCATGGGTGTAGGCCTTAAAAAAGAACCCTCTTGAGCATTTGTTGTGTTGATGGCAAAATAGGTGTAATCATCAATCCCCGTGTAAGTAAACGATAGATTGGCTATTTTTTTTGACCACAAATCAAAACCAAGCTCCTGTGTTTTGATGGTATTAAACTGAGTCTTCCAATTATAGTTAACATAATCACTTTGATACAACTGAAAATTAAAATTTGGTGCAGCGTTATGAATTTTAATTGACCCTTGTGCTCTAGTATCTTCGTTTAAGTTGAAGCCGGCAGTAGCATTGATGTAATTACCAGTGGTGGCTCCACTTACATTAATAGCTGCCGCTGCATTTATATCAAACCCTTTGTACTGCTTTTGATAGGTACCCCCTAGTGATAGTAAATTATCTTTTATTCTATTTGGAATCTGGCCGCTATTTAAATCAAGGACCGTGTTATAACCATAATTGTAATCTGTAAGGGTGGTAAAGAATTTAAAATTACCCAAAAGCCTGTTGGTAAATTTTACATACCCCTGGAGGTTGAACTCCTCTAAA
The DNA here is from genome assembly GCA_949507465.1 of Flavobacteriaceae bacterium. Taxonomy (GTDB): domain Bacteria; phylum Bacteroidota; class Bacteroidia; order Flavobacteriales; family Flavobacteriaceae; genus CATEMS01. The sequence goes on along the minus strand of CATEMS010000204.1, from coordinate 598 downwards.
GTGGTTTTGGTGTACAAATCTGAAGCCTCATAAGAGGCACCATATTGCTCATAAGCATTTTGTTGGCGGTACTCAAAGAGCTTATCTTCATACCAAATACTATTTCCTAGCGTAAGGGAGGTGGTATGGATGCTATCTGCTTTTTGGGTAAGTGCATACTCCTGGTTAAGATACAATCGTACTCCTTTAAGATTATTCTCTGCATCTTCAAAGTTTACATCCAGTCTTCCTCGATCGCTAAACTCTGGATCATCATTTATAAAAAGATCCAATGAATTTTGAGTAAGACCTCCGTTTTCTCTGTTTAGAATATCATGAGAAGCTAGATGAAAACGAACATTGTAACGATCGTTTTTTGAAAAATAGTTTGATGTAATCAGTAAATTACCTGTACTTGTAAGACTTTGCTGATACGTACCCAAAGAGCGTACCCCTTGGTAAGACAAAGAAAAATTAAACTGTTTGCTGGTATTTATGGTAAAAAAAGCATGTAGCTGCTGCCCTTGCTCAAAGGCTGTCTTGAAATAAATCTCTGTTAAAGGCGTAGGGACGTTAAAATAACTAACATCTTCAATCTCTTTGTAGTTATAATGGTGGG
>CATEMS010000203.1 GCA_949507465.1 Flavobacteriaceae bacterium | reverse complement strand
AGGTATGGAGCCCAAATCTTTTGAATTAAAAACAGCCAAAACAAGCAAACAAATTTTAATTAGCCCACAGGCAATTCAAACAATATTGATTACTAACTAAAAAAATAATATGAATAATTCAAATAAAACCAACAAAGTACCCATGGGGCAAAAGATTGCTTTTGGCTTTGGTATGTTGGCCAACCAAATGTTTCCAGCCATTCTGGGAATATTTATGATTGTGTTAGTAGAGGACCTCGGGTTTTCTGGCTGGATGTGGTCTTTGGTTTTTCTTTTTCCAAGAATTTTTGATGCTTTTTTAGATCCTATTATGGGCTTTATATCAGACAATACAAAATCTAGATGGGGAAGGCGCAGGCAATTTGTAATAATTGGTGGCCTACTGATGGGGCTTTCCTATATTTTTATGTGGCAACTCTACAAGGCAGATGGTATAGAGTATAATTTTTGGTACTTCTTTATATGGTCTTTGGTCTTTTATGTAGGACTTACCATTTTTAGTGTCCCCTTTGTGGCAATGGGCTATGAAATGAGTGATGATTTTCATGAACGAACCAATATCATGGCCATCTCTCAGTGGATTGGGCAGTGGGCTTGGGTGATTGCCCCTCTGTTTTGGATCATTATGTATGATCCAAACTGGTTTGAATCGGCAGATATTGCCGTGAGGGAACTAGCCATTTGGGTGGCCATACCATGTACCATATTTGCTATTGTTCCTGCTTTGTTTGTAAAAAGCAAATCTACCCTAGAAGAAAACTATGAGCCTTTAAATAGAGCCAATATAGGTAACAGTCTAAAAAAGATTTTTGAAAGCTTTTCTGAGGCTTTTAAAATAAAAGATTTTAGAAAGTTATGTGGCGCTACCTTCCTTATTTTCAATGCTTTTAACACAGTTGCAGCTTTGACCTTTTTTGTAATTGTATACAAACTATTTGATGGAGATGCTGGCGCTAGTGGCATTTGGGTATCTATGTTTGGATGTTTGGGCGCTTTAGGGACCACCTTTATTGTGATACCTTCTGTGGCTTGGATGTCAAAAAATTTAGGCAAGAAAAAAGCCTTTATGCTGTCTCAATCTATATCACTGGTGGGATACATCATGTTATACTTTTTATTTATCCCTGGAAAGCCATGGATGTACATCTTCGCTTTACCTTTTTTCTCTTTTGGGATTGGAAGCTTGTTTACCATCATGATGTCTATGACAGCAGATGTGATTGATGTTGATCAAATGAATTCAGGAAAACGAAGAGAAGGTATTTTTGGAGCCATTTACTGGTGGATGGTAAAGGTAGGATTTGGTATTGCAGGAGCCCTTAGTGGAGTGATTATAACCTTTTTAGGTTTTAATCCTGATTTAGCAGCTATAGATCAGCAATCCGCGGTAGATGGATTACATGCATTCTTCTGCTTTTTCCCTATGGGAGGAACCATTTTGGCCATGTTTGTAATGCGTAATTATAGCATTACGGAAGAAAAATCAAAAGAAATTTCGGCTGCCTTGGCCAAAAGAAAAAAAGAAACAGAAACTACTATTTTAAAAGAGTAATTAATGTCTTACAGAAAAGAAAAACAAAAATCATTATTAGGTATAGATACTAATACCTTGGGTAAAACAGAACTCCAACAAATGAGTCAATCTGTGCTAAAGTCAGGGATGTACGGTCTTTGTTTTAGCCCTTATCAAGAAGGACAAAAGCCGGGTGATCCTATCTCTGAGGAGCAAATAAAAAGAAAATTGGAACTTATTGTTCCTTACACCAAATGGATTCGGGTTTTCTCTTGCACAGATGGCAATGAGCAAATTCCTAAATTGGCCAAACAATACGGTCTAAAAACGCTAGTTGGAGCATGGTTAGGAGATGATGCTCAAACCAATGAAAAAGAGATTGAGGCCCTTATAAAACTCAGTCAAGAAGGCTTTGTAGATATTGCGGCTGTAGGAAATGAGGTGATGTATCGTGGTGATTTAAAAGAAGCTGAATTGATCCGCTTTATCAATAGAGTGAAACAAGCCATACCGGAAATTTCCGTGGGCTACGTGGATGCATACTATGAATTCTCTGATAGGCCAAAAATTACACAAGCCTGTGATGTTATTTTAGCTAATTGTTATCCCTATTGGGAAGGCTGTAGTCTAGAATATTCTCTGGTGTATATCAAGCAAATGTTTCATCACGCAAAAGCAGTGGGCATGGGTAAAAAGGTAATCATCACAGAGACTGGTTGGCCTAGTGAGGGAGCTTCTTTAGGGGGTGCACATCCATCCTACGAAAACGCATTGCGCTATTTTATAAATACCCAAAATTGGTCTAAGCAAGACGATATAGATATGTTTTACTTCTCCTCTTTTGACGAATCATGGAAGGTAGACACAGAGGGAGATGTAGGTGCTTACTGGGGACTTTGGGACAAAGACGAAAATTTGAAATTCTAAGCTATT
>CATEMS010000202.1 GCA_949507465.1 Flavobacteriaceae bacterium | reverse complement strand
CTGGACAATACCCTGGATGGGCACCAAATATGGAGAGTGCTATTCTAAAGGTACTAACATCGTTATACGTTTCACTTCATGGAGAACAACCAAATGTAGCTGCCTGTCACGCAGGTTTGGAGTGTGGCATACTGGGTCAAAATTATCCAAAAATGGACATGATAAGTTTTGGTCCTACCATTAAAGGAGCTCATTCTCCAGATGAGCGTGCCAGTATATCAAGTGCACAGAAATATTGGAAATTTGTTCTAGAGATATTAAAAAACATACCCCTAAAATAAACCTTGTATTTATTTGGTGTATGAACCATAACAAAAAGCCCGACGCTAGATCCGTCGGGCTTTTTTGATGCTTCTATTTTATAATGAAATATCTATTTTTGGGCTGTAATTTCTATTTCAAACACTAGGTCAGAGTTTGGTGGAATTACTTTTCCAGCACCGCGCTCTCCATATCCAAGATAAGAAGGTACATATGCAGTGACTTTGTCTCCCACAGACATTAACAACAATGCCTCAAGAAATCCAGGATTCAGTGGCGCGTCCTTGCTGTAGGTCATAGGAACTGGGCTATACCCATTTTGAGCCTCTCGTTGCGGATTTATCATATTGTAATCTCTTGCTAGAAGTGCATTGTTGGTATCAAATAACATTCCGTTATCTTCCAGAAAACCTGCATAATTCACCATCACTTTAGTACCCTGTGCTGGTGGTTTTGTACCGGTTTTTTTATTCCAGTGAAGCACAAGGCCAGAGGGTAGTGTTTCAGCCTCTTGTTTCAAGGCATCAAATTTTGCTTTCATACCCGTTGCAAATTTTAATATTGCAGCTTGTTTGGCTTTATTTTCTTGTTCAACTTTGGTCATTGCGTCAGTAAAAGAAGTGATTTTTTGACCTCCTTTGTTAATGATGTTTACAGTTTGTATCTCTACATCATCAAGGGGTTTGTTGCTTTGTGGTTGTACATCAACAAGACCAATAGCGTCAACTATCTCAATGCCTTGAACAACCTCACCAAATACCGTGTGCTTACCATTTAACCATGGCGTTTCTTTGAGTGTTACAAAAAACTGGCTGCCATTGGTTGCAGGACCACTATTTGCCATAGATAGAATTCCTTTTCTATCATGAACCAGTGCTGGTACAATTTCATCTGGGAATTTATATCCGGGATTTCCAGATCCAGTTCCGGTGGGATCTCCTCCTTGAATCATAAAATCTTTAATTACACGATGAAATATAACACTGTCATAAAACTTTTTTCCTTTGTATTTATCATCAACCATTTGGTTGGTTCCCTCTGCTAGTGATACAAAATTGGCAACTGTGAGGGGAGTAGCCTCGTTGTATAGTTTTGCGACAAAGGTTCCTTTATTTGTAATTATTTCTGCGTATACTCCATTTGGTAAATCTGGGTATTTGTTTTGGCATGACCCAATTGTCAATGCTAATAAAAGTACGAGTGTGATTTTTTTCATGATAATTGAAATAGATTTATTGATTTTGATTTATTGATAGTAATGTAATATCACTTGTAATGGGTTGGTTGGTTCCCAATTTATTTTCAATGCCATAATAGCCATAAGCTTTGTATGATGGGAATATAAAAGTAGCTTTTTCTCCGAGATTTAATAGTTTTATGCCATCTCTGATGCCAGATATTAAATCTTGCTTTGATTGATCTACTCTGTAGTTTTGAACTCCATTTTCTTTAGCTGAAACAATAATATTTCCCTCAAGGTCTTTTACGTTATAGGTAAAAGTAATAAGATCTCCGACCTGAGGTTTTTGTGTTGACCCTGTGCTTTGCTTTTGAGTAAGAGTATACCAAAAACCACTTGCCGTAGAAACATAATTACGAAGGCTGTCTGTTCTTATCATTTGCTCTATTAGTGCCTTTTCTTGCTTGTAGATTAATTTGTTGCGAGTCACTGAGGCTTCTATAAAACTACCTGAAGCGGCTTTGATAGGAGTTCTAGCTTTTGGTTTTTGGCAACTAGTTATTAGAAATATAACAGAACAATATGCAATAAAAGTGTGCCTCATGTTATAGTTGGTTTTTGTAGTTGGGCAATATACTCATAAATTGAGTCACAGTTTTCTCTAAAGACAACAGACTTCTTCCGCCGGCAGCATTGGTATGTCCTCCGCCATTGTAATGGGTTCTTGAAAATTCATTGACAGAAAAATCTCCTTTACTTCTGAGAGAAATCTTTACGATATTCTCTTGCTTGTTTTCAATGAAAATAACAGCAAAAACGACACCCATTACAGATAGTGCATAGTTAACAAACCCTTCTGTATCTCCTTTTTTAAAATTATTCTCATCAAGTTCTTTTTGCGATAGGGTAATGTAAGCGGTGTGATATTCCTGAAGTACAACTAGATTCTCTAAGGCAACTCCCAGTAGTTTTATTCTTGATTTGGAGTTGGTGTCATACACATTTTGATGAATTTCAGCATTATTAGCACCATATTCTATAAGGGCGGCTGTAACTCTATGGGTTAGGGCTGTAGTTGATGGAAATCTAAAAGAGCCTGTATCTGTCATTATACCTGTGTAGAGTAGGGTGGCAATTTGTGGAGTGATATGCTGTTGGCCTTCAAGGGCATCAATAACATGGTATACCATCTCACAGGTAGAGCCCATTGTAGTGTCTGAATAGGTTATTTGTGCATACGTATCAGGCTTTTGATGGTGATCTATCATCACAAAGCAAGCATTGCTTTTCTCTAATGTCTCTTGCATGGTTGCAACTCGGCTCAGAGAATTGAAATCTAGGGTAAAAATCACATCTGCATTCTCTAAGACTTTAACAGACTGTATGTTTTGTTTTTCAAAATTTAAAATAGTATCGGTGCTTGGCAGCCATTTTAAAAAATCAGGAAAATCATTTGGCATCACTACCTGACTTTTTTGACCTATAGATTTTAAGAATAAATCCAACCCTAGACAGGAACCAACTGCATCTCCATCTGGATTTTTATGGCCAACAATCACACAATTTTTTGGTGTTGAAAGAAGTTCTTTTATCTCACTAGTAAGGGCTGTTTTCATAGGCTACGAAGATACAATTAATAACAATATCTACTTCAGAAATTTTTACAGATAAATGGTTTTGGTTCAATCATACAGACTGGTTTTATTTTCTTGGATCAAATAGCTTGCTTTTTTATACGCTCTTTTAGAATGATTTCTTTGTATCTGTTTTGCAAAAATCCTAAAATCTGGCCTGTTGACTGGATGATATCATTTGTATAAAATGTTCTAATTTAAATTAATTGTTAATGATGGTACTTTTTTACCTTTGTGCTTAAAATTGTAATATAAAAGGTTATTTTTGCACAAAATTTAATAAAATGATTCGAACAGACAGAACCTTTACCATGTTAAAGCCAGACAGTGTTGAAAAAGGAAACATTGGGGCTATTTTAGATAAAATAAACGCAGCAGGATTTAGAATTGTTGCCATGAAGTTAACTCACATGACCACTCAAGATGCCCAAGAGTTTTATGCAGTACACAGCGAACGCCCATTTTATGGAGAGTTGGTAGCGTACATGACACGTGGGCCTGTTGTAGCAGCTATCTTAGAAAAAGAGAATGCAGTTGCAGATTTTAGAACCCTTATTGGTGCAACAAACCCAGCAGATGCTGCTGAGGGTACGATCCGTAAATTATATGCTGCCTCAATGGGAGAAAATGCTGTACACGGAAGCGACAGTGATGAAAATGCTGCTATAGAAGGAGCATTTCATTTCTCTGGCAGAGATATGTTTTAGTATTTACAAACCACATAAAAAAAAGCCGTTTATCTCAATGATAAACGGCTTTTTAAATTTAAAGTACTGGTAAAAGTTATCTAAGTACTAATTTATCAATGAGATCTTTGCTTAATTTTTCATTTAAAAGACGTATTATTTTTTCTTTTCCATAGCTTAATTCTTCCCTAAGTACGGATGAGCTTAATTGTACATATAAAATATCTCTCTCTAAAATTACTTCTGTTGTATAGTTAGCAACTCCTGGCCCCATAACCTCTAACCAGGCGTTTTTAGCATTTACTTTATCTAATCCTTTTGCTAATTTTCCTTTGCCAATAAAATTCTTTAGCACATCACCAATAGATGATTCTTCTGTATTTCTTTTTCCCATCAGATTTATGAATGTTTATTGGTGTTATTTAAAATTAAATTTTTCAAAACGTTTGTAGCTATATTCTTTGCCTTGCTGGTTTACAATACGAAGAGTTTCTTTGCTTGCATATTTCACCTTTTCAATCCACATATTTTCTGCATTTTCATATCGTAAGATGAGCTCACCAGAAGATCCATCAACAGTAAAAGATGTGGTAGGCCCGTTGTGTTTAAAACTTCCGTCTAATTGAGGACTTACCTTGGTTCTCTTACCTGTATCACCCTCAAGGGTAATATAGTCTATAACGGTACTAATTGAGTATTGTTTTGTTTCTCCCTCTAGCGTGGTTACCTCTTTAATTTCCCAGTATCCTGATAGGTTTTCTCGAAGCTCTGTTGTGTTTTGCTGACAGCTAAAAAGAATTGAAGCTACCAAGGTAAACAAACCAAGAATTATATATTTTTTCATCGTCTATAATTTAAATAGCATGTAACTTTTGTGAATTTCTTTTACCACAGCTTCTGTTCTTTGGGCGTGAGTATCGCTTATAAAAATTTGTCCAAAATTATCATCATGAACCAGTTTTATAATCTGTGCAACTCGTTGCTGGTCAAGTTTATCAAAAATATCATCTAGAAGTAGAATAGGAGTAACACCGCTTATTTTTTTTATAAAGTCAAACTGCGCAAGTTTTAAGGCAATTAAAAATGATTTTTGCTGTCCTTGAGAACCAAACTTTTTAATTGGATAACCATCAATCTCAAAAACCAAATCATCTTTATGAATTCCAAAACCAGTGTACTGCATCATTTTATCTTTAGCGATATTATTTTTCAGTAGACTAAGTAACGTAGCTGATTCTAGCTGGCTTTTATAGACAATTGAGACCTTTTCGGCGCCATTACTTATTGCGTTATGACGGGCCAAAAAAATGGGCATAAACTCTTGTAAAAAGGCAGCTCTTTTTTCAAATATTAAGGTTCCATATTGGGTGAGTTGGGCATCATAAATATCTAAGGTATCTTGATTGTGTGTTTGGTTTGCCGCAAAATATTTTAACAAAGAATTGCGCTGTAAGAGTACTTTGTTGTAATCAATTAAATGGTTGAGGTAGGAAGGGTCTGCTTGAGAAATAACACCGTCTATAAACTTTCTTCTTGTATCACTTCCTTCCAAAATTAAATCTCGATCTGCAGGAGAAATCATTACAAGAGGCAAAAAACCAATATGCTCGCTAAATTTTTCATAGACTTTTGCATTGCGTTTCAATATTTTTTTACTGCCACGTTTGGCACTCACATTAATTTTTTCTGGCCGCTTATTTTTCACATAACTACCCT
>CATEMS010000201.1 GCA_949507465.1 Flavobacteriaceae bacterium | reverse complement strand
GTCCCACACTTTTTTGTTTTTATCTTTGCAGCCGCTTATACTGCATAATATCTGCGGTAAAGCACAACCAGTAACACTTGGCGAGGTAGCTCAGCTGGTTAGAGCACTGGATTCATAACCCAGAGGTCGGCAGTTCAAGTCTGCTCCTCGCTACAATTAAAAAGCCCATACATATGGGCTTTTATTATTTTGGTAACATTTGTTATTTGAAAAATGCAACTAGTTGCTCTAGGGTTAAATTTTGTCTATCTCCTGTCTGCATGTTTTTAAGCAGGTAAGTATTATCCTGAATTTGTTGTTCTTTTATTAAAACTACATAAGATATGTTCTTTTTTTCTGCGTAGGTAAGTTGTTTTCTCTCTTTCTTTTGATTGCTGGCAATATCTGGGTAAAGCTCTGCAGAAACCCCGACACTTCTTAACGCTTTTATAGCTTTCATAGCTATCACGGCTTCTGATTCACCGAAATTAAAAAACAATACCTGGGTAGTTGCCACCGTAGTTTGTGGAAATAAGTCAAGCATTTCAAGGACAAGATATATTCTATCCAAACCAAAAGAAATACCCACACCACTAATATTTTTTAGACCAAAGATACCCGTAAGATCATCATAACGACCACCCCCACCTATGCTACCCATAGAAATACCTTGTGGCGCACTAACTTCAAAAATAGCGCCTGTATAGTAATTTAAACCTCTGGCCAAGGTAACATCTAGGCTTAAAACAGCTGTTTGTAATTCTAAGGCTGATACTGTATCAACTATAAACTCAAGCTCCTGGATGCCCTGCATTCCGATTTGTGACCCCTCAAGCAAGCTCTTTAAACTTTCTAATTGCTCCTTTGCAGTTCCACTCATGCTAAATAAAGGTTGCATTTTGACAATGGCCTCTTGGCTAATCCCCTTTTCAAGCATTTCTTTTTTAACCCCATCAGGACCAATCTTATCTAATTTATCAAGAGCTACAGTGAAATCAATAAGTTTGTCCTGTGCTCCAATTACTTGAGCAATACCACTTAGTAATTTACGATTGTTCATTTTTATGACACAACCCTTTAGTTGTAAGGATGTAAAAACAGCATCATACAACTGTACCAACTCTACTTCTTGTAGCAAAGAAGTACTTCCAATAATATCTGCATCACATTGATAGAACTCACGGAAGCGACCTTTTTGTGGTCTATCTGCTCTCCAAACGGGCTGAATTTGATATCTCTTAAAGGGAAATGTAATATCATTTTGATGCTGAACAACGTATCTAGCAAATGGGACAGTTAAATCATATCTAAGTGCTTTTTCACTAATTTGTTGAGTGAGTTTTTGACTGTCTTTGGAAGTCAAAAAAGTATCAGATGCTTTTTTTAGATAATCACCGCTGTTTAGGATTTTAAAAATCAAACGATCTCCTTCTTCACCATATTTGCCCATAAGAGTTTCGCTCTTCTCAAAACTTGGTGTCTCAATAGCTTGAAATCCATAACAAGAAAAATGGTGTCTTATGGTGTCCATAATATAGGTACGCCTGGCTACTTGCGCTGGAGAAAAATCACGGGTTCCTTTTGGAATAGATGGTTTCATGCTATATTCTTTAAAATACAAATATCATAATTAGTGGTGTCTTCTGCTAGTATTGTGGGCAAAATTTAGTGTCAGTACAGATATTCAATAGCAGCAGGGTAAAAATTAAAGTTAATAAGCCACAAAACTGTAACTTTACTCAAAAACAATAGTCTAACAACAAAACTGCTATTTTATGTTTTCACTGTTTCGCGAAAATGTGCGCATTGCACTAGATTCTATAAAAACACAATTACTGAGAACCATTTTAACTATTGTCATTATGGGCATAGGTATTTGGTCTCTTGTAGGTATTTTAAGTGCCGTGAAAGCTCTTGAAACTAACATTGCAGGCAATTTTGCATCTATGGGTAGCAATACCTTTAACATTCAGAGATATGAATTTTCTGTCAATCGAGGAGGACGTGGCGAGCGCAAAAAAGTTAATCCAATTATTGGATATAACGAGGTTCGTAATTTTATAGATACCTATGAGTATCCTTTTACAAGTACTTCTGTCTCATTTGCTGGTACTCGATCTGCAGAGGTTCGCTATGAAAGTAAGAAAACAGATCCTGAAGTGCAGGTATATGGTGTCAATGAAAATTACTTAGACAATACAGGAACTGATGTTGAGCAAGGTAGAAATTTCACGATTTTTGATATTCAGAATAATACCAAGGTGTGCCTTATTGGGCCAGATTTTTTAAAGAGTCTTTTTGAAAATGAAAACCCAATAAACAAAACCATAAGTATTCGTGGTGTGAAATTTAAAATCATTGGTATTCTAGAATCCAAAGGTGCGACCTTTGGAAACAACCAGGATCTAAAAGTATTACTCCCAATCCAGGTAGCTAGAGGAATTTTCACTCAACCAAATATCAATTACACCATCAGTATAAAAGTTGCAGATAAGGCAATGATGCAAGGTGCGCAAGATGAGGCTCTGGTTCTGTTTCGAAACATTAGAGGGTTGAGTCCTATAGAGGAGAAGAACTTTGGAATATTACGCAGCGACGATTTATTGGCGCGTGCATCTGATATTGGAGGGATTTTAGAAACTGCTGCCTGGATTATAAGTATTATTACAATTCTAGGTTCCTCAATAGCACTTATGAATATTATGTTAGTTTCTGTAACAGAGAGAACTAGGGAGATTGGCGTACGCAAAGCTTTAGGTGCAAAAAACGGAACAATATCTACTCAATTTTTAATTGAAACAATAGTAATCGGACAGTTTGGATCTATTTTAGGGATTATTTTAGGCGTGCTTACTGGTTTTGGGTTTGCCACTGCTTTTGATTTTGAATTTACCCTACCCCTTGTAGCCATGACTTGGGCAACTATCATTACGTTTATTGTTGCCGTACTTGCTGGAGCATATCCAGCTGTTAAAGCAGCAAGACTCGATCCTATAGAGAGTTTACGTTACGAGTAGCGAGCTCTATATATGTAACAGAAACGAATTATGGCTACCTATTTAGTATGTCGTTAAAAAAATCATACAACGCTCCTTTTGTAATGACAGCTCCTTGTTGAATGAGCTTGAATATATCAAGATGCTTATCTTCTGTGTACTCTTTTTTAGCGGTATAAAACGCTACATCATCTGAAGCATAGTTTTTTTGAAGCCATTCATACCCTTTTTTAGTTGTAATATCTATTCCCTCTTGAGCTACTTTTATCGATATTAATGACATCTGTAGCTCTTCTAATTTAAACAAAAACAAAACTTTAGGCGAAATGTTTTCTAAAAACTTTGCCTGACCTAAGGCCCCTTCCCATACTAGGTCACTAAAAACGTCAATTTCCTGCTCTGCTACCTCTGGCTTCTCTTTTTTAATAGTGTTCCACTCGTTTGCTGTAATGGTCTGTGTGGCTAAAAAGTTAATAAACTCTTGTTGCAAACTATCTAGTTGTTCTTTTGTCAGTCTAGCGTATTTCATGGTGTAAACAAAGGTGCTTAAATTTCATAAAAAAACCCCTCGCATTGCTGAGAGAGGTTTGATGTATTGTAAAATAATATTACTTGCTTGGTTGAGCAACCACATCAAAAGTAAAAGCAGTTATCACATCTCTGTGGAAGCGAACACTCGCCTCGTACTGACCAGTACGTTTAATGATACCACCAGCAATGGTAATGTATTTTTTTTCTAGCTCGATTCCTTCTTTAGCAAAAGCTTCAGAGAGGTCAGCGTTAGAAACAGATCCAAATAATTTGTCACCTTCGCCAGTTTTTACAGCTATTTTAAAATCTGCTAATGCAGTTAGCTTAGCAGCCTCAGCTTTTGCTGAATCTATTATT
>CATEMS010000200.1 GCA_949507465.1 Flavobacteriaceae bacterium | reverse complement strand
ATAATCAACAAAGATAGAAAACATGAAACGGTCGAGTTGAGCCTCTGGCAATGGATATGTTCCTTCTTGTTCAATAGGATTTTGTGTTGCAAAAACCAAAAAAGGGTTGTCTAGGATATAGGTCTTTCCACCTGCTGTAACTTCTTTTTCCTGCATCGCTTGTAATAGTGCAGCTTGCGTCTTTGGTGGTGTTCTGTTGATCTCATCTGCCAATATAATGTTAGAGAATATGGGTCCTTTAATGAATTTGAAATTACGAGATTCATCTAAAATTTCAGACCCTAGAATGTCACTAGGCATTAAATCTGGCGTGAATTGTATACGCTTAAACTCAAGACCCAAAGCCTTAGAAACGGTATGCACTAATAATGTTTTAGCAAGTCCTGGAACACCAATTAAAAGAGCATGACCGCCAGAAAAAACAGACAGTAAAACTTCTGATACAACCGCATCCTGTCCTACAATTACTTTTTTAATTTCTTGTCTTAAGGCTTCATACCTTGTGACCAGTTGCTTTACTAATGCTACATCTGACATATGCTAAAAATAAATTAATCCTTATCAATTTTAAGTAAAACCTTAAACCTTGGGTTACTGACCGCTATTTCTTAAGCCAATCACTGGCAAATACGCAATCTCTGTAATCTTTGTTTACATTAACGTAGGTGTCTTTAATTTTTTGTTCTTGCCATTTTTCAATGGTCTTGATTTGTTTTTGACGCAGCGCAAGAGATTTAATTTTCTCGTAGTCCTCTACAAAATCTGCAGGATGCTCTTCGTACTTGTTAGTTACCGTTAAAATCTTATAGGTCTTTTTACCTGTTCGGTCTTGATCAACAAATATTTTTGATACCTCATTTTCAGCAAGATTATATACCTGTGCACTCAAAGTAGGATCCATCTTTATCAAATCAAAGCGAGTGTCTTGATTTGTAGGGTTTACGAGTTGCCCTCCATTATTGCTTGTGCTACTATCATCAGAGTATAAACGAGCCGCTCTACTAAAGGATATGCTATCGTTAACTATGCTAGTTCTGATGGATTCTATTCGATCTTTGGCCTCATTAATGGCATCTTTGGTTAATTCTGGAAATAAAATAATATGACGCACATCTATTTCTTGGCCACGAATTTTATCTACCTTAAGGATGTGATAACCAAACTCTGACTCAAACGGCTCACTGACTTCTCCCTCAAGCAAAGAAAAAGCAACATCTTTAAAAATTTTAGAATAAGGATCTCCTCTACGCATACTTGGCAATAGTCCTCCTCTTGAGGCAGCACCATCTTTAGAATACAATACCGCCTTTGTTGCAAAACTGGAACCACCCTCTACAATGTCTTCTCTAAGTTGGTTAAGTCTATCAATAACTCCCTGTATGGCCTGTTTAGAAAATTTTGGCTCCACAACAATTTGAGCTACCTCAACCTCTGCACTAAATACAGGACGCTCCTCTAGTGGTATGTCATTAAAAAAAACAGATACCTCCTCTGGGGTAACCTCAACAGCATCAACAACAGTGGCTTGCATACGTTTTGCAAGTTCTATATCTCTTTTGGCCTTCAATAAATCGCTTTTGAGTTGAAATAAATTTTCCTTACGGTAGTAGGCAACAACCTTTTCTTCACTTCCCAATTGCCCAATCATATACTGTACCAATTGATCTACTTGTGGGTTTATCTCTGCATCAGAGATGGTGATGCTATCCTGCTTTGCTTGATGGAGGTATAACTTATCTTCCATCAACTTACCCAGGAGCTCACATCTTGTTATCTCCTCCACAGAAACTCCATTTTGTTTGAATTCTAGATAGCTCTTGTCTATATCACTGTCTAAAACCACATACCCGCCAATAACCGCAGAGACTCCCTCTGCCTTGTAACGTTTAAAAGGTAGTACAGAATCATTTTGCTTTGATTGGCCCTTAATTTCTTGTGATGGGTTTTCTCTTGCAACCCCTGTACTATCTACAGAGATTACCTGTTGAGCAACCATAAAGGTTTGTGCACTCAAAAACAATAGTATTGCGATACTATTTTTGGGTATATACTTCAAAATTTTTGTTTTTAACAGCATCTTTTGTAATGTCTTTTTCTAGTTCCTTGACAAGTTCTAGCGTTCTTTTATTTAAAATAATTTCTTTAATAATAGGCTTTATGTATTGCAAAGGAGCTATTTGATTGGGAGATAATACATCCTTTATCTTGAGCAAATATACTCCTAATGAATCTTCTAATTGTGAGAAAGTTGCTTTTTTTAAAACCTTAGATTCGTTGGTTCTGATCACAGGGAGTTGTCTTAGCAGAGTTTCTTTTTTGACCCAAACAGAATCATTAAAATTAGCACCCTTGAACTCCAAACTGCTATCCTGAAGCGCAGCAACATCTTCAGTATCAAAACGACGTAATTTTTTCTTTGTTTCAGAGATAGATGGAAAACTAGCATCTAGATGTATGTACCGCAACTTAAAAATCTCTTCCTTTAATGTGAAATTGGCTTTATTTTGTTGGTAAAATAAGCCATACTCCTCTTGTGTGATGGTACTGTCCAAAAGTTTAGATACAATAGCACCTTTGTAGGCCTGAGCAAATAAATCATTTCTATACTGTGTTACCATTTGCTGATAATCCTCTATTTGCTGGCGGGGCAAGTTTATATTTGCCTGATCAATAAGTAGCTGCTGTGTGGCCCATCTTTGAATGTAATTAGCAACAATACTAATACTATCTTGCTTTGTGGTGTTTTGAGAAATCAACTCTTGTATATCTTCCTGGTATAAATAGGTGTCGTTTACCCTAGCCACTGGAACTTTGTTGCTTTTTGGTTCCAAAAAATCACATCCAAGAAAGACGCAAGAAAAGGTGAGTATAAAAAGGAATTTGGCCATTATTTTTTAAATTCTTTTTTAATTTTTTTGAGTGTTTTTTTATGAACTGTTACAGGGTACTTGACCTTGAGACTTTGCATCCAAGAGGCTTCCAACTCCTGCTGGTAATGGCTCATTACACTTCCTCTTACCTGGTCAAAAGATTTTTCTCCAGCTGGCAACACCTGGTGTACTTGCAGTAAGGTAAAGCCGCTCTGATTTTTATAAATCTTTGACAGGCCTTCAACAAACTTAAACTCTTCTGGGAGTTGCTTGTCACCCTTTTCATACATCCCTTTTGAGAGTAAAACCCGCAATCCCTCATCGCTGTTAAGTAATGTTTTTACCTGTGAGGGGGTCTTGCCTTGTTCTAATAAAATCTTAGACTCTTCTAAAGCTGCTCTTTGATCACTGGTCAGGATAGTAGCATCTACTCTATCCTGCCATAAATATCTGTCTTTGTTTTTTTGATAGAAAGCCTGCAGGGCAAGGGTATCTGTTTTTGCAACATTCCAGATATTTTTTTCCATCACATCAAAAATCAGAAGGCCGTCTCTATACTCATTAATTACGGCTGCATAATCAAGATTTTCTTCCTCTAGCCTATCCCTAAAATAATCTTGAAGTACGCCTGTTTCAAAATCATCATACATGTACTTTACACAACTCTCAATGGTCTTTATAGATGTTGGTATTGGTCTTTTTTGTCTTACTGCCAGATGGGCTGCAAAATCTCTGTAGTAAAAATTTGTGTTCCCGATTGTAAATATGACCTTATCAAGTGAAGGGTTTAAAGTATCATATTCCCACCTTCTGCTAAAAATTTCTTTATCTACAAACTGGTTAAAAAAAGTAGTGTAATTGGCATCATTTGTATATCCATACTTATCTTTTATTTTACTTCTAATCTCTGAGGTAACTGCCATTAACCTTTCTCCTCTATTTCCTTGAGCAAGGAGCCTCTCACGCTGCTGCTCATAGGTCTTTGGCTCACTGATGGCCTCAAGGCGTATGATGTGCCAACCAAAAGAGGATAAAATTGGCTTACTAACCTCGCCAGGAGTTTGTAATGCAAAGGCAGCATCCTCAAACTTTGGTGCTCTTAATTTTCCTCTTGTGAAGGGTTTTAATTTACCGCCAGATATCCCAGAGTTTTTATCTTCAGAGAATTGCTTTGCTAGGTCTTCAAATTTTTGTCCTTGGTTTAATAATTGATATAGCTCGTTGATTCTTACTTGGGGATCAACATCAGGGTTATCGTTTTTTGTAGATACCATGATGTGAGAAACAGTAATCTCATTCCCTGTAGGCCTTCTATCAAGCACTTTGATAACATGATATCCATAAGATGTTCTGGTGATTTTAGAAATCTCACCCACTTTAGTGTTGTAAGCAGCATTCTCAAATGGGTAAACCATTGAAAATGCAGAAAAATAACCCAAATTTCCTTTTTGTTGCTGGGTGTTTGGTTCCTCAGAGTATTGAAGTACTAAATCTGTAAAATCTGCACCATTTATTGCTTTTTGTCTCACCTGTGTTGCTTTGTTGTAGGCCATAAGGGTATCTTGAGGCAGTGCATCATAGCCAACTCTAATTAAAACGTGTTGTGCATTGATCTGCTCTTTAGAACGCTCAAAGGCCTCAAGGGCCATATCTTCTTCAATCTTTGGCTCAAACAAATAGTTTCTAGAGAGTTGAGATCTGTATTTTTCAAACTCTTTTATATATGCCTTTCCCTGATCTAGTTTTTGAGCGTATGCCTCCTTTACTTTTAGTTTGTAGTCAATGAACAAGTCTAAGTACCCATCTACAGATTTCTGTGAGGCATCCTTTACTAAGTCTAAGTTTTTTTTGTACACCCTTAAAAACTCTTGTTTGTAAACAGGAGTATTGTCAATGGTAAGAATAACATCCCTTTGAGATTGAGAATGTGCTGTAAATACAAAAGATAGTATGGCACATACAAGAATGATTTTTTTCATAAAAATTAGCTGTTTTAAGATGTGTTTTTACAATAGACTAGCCCTATAATTAGGCAAACAAAAATAACAATTTGCTACTAGTTAACAAATCAAATTAATAACGCAATAGTAAGTAAAAAAGTGCCTTCTAAGGCCTTTAAAAAAAGAAGTACTTTTGTAGCAAGCCCTTTGTGAGTTAAACAGACCCCTGTGGGGATTAAAACAAAGAATACCATATGAGCCAACGCATAAAATTAATTTGGGATTTCAAAGGCCCAAACGCCTCTCAAACTGCGGCGCACCACATCATACATTTGGAGGAGTTTTCCCGTTCAGAAAAACTAGAAAACACGCTTTGTGGTCTAGAGAATGTTCATGATATGCACCATATTGCATACTTGGTGGTAGAGAAAAAACACATGGATGATTTAAGACAGCGTCTAAAACCCCACAGAGGCCAACACTATAAAGAAAAGTAGCCTACGGAATATTTAAATACTTATGGGTTTGCAGAGATACCATCCACTTGGGGTTTGCCATCACATAGTCTACAATAAGAGGTATCATGGTTTCTCTCTT
>CATEMS010000199.1 GCA_949507465.1 Flavobacteriaceae bacterium | reverse complement strand
TTCATAGCTTTACAGCAAAGTTACCACTGTTAGAAAAAAAAGCCGCATTTCCTCTCATTGGCAAGAGCACAGAAAGCGCTATTCACAGCGGTGTGCTACAGGGGGTTTTCACTGAAATAGATGGTGTAATTGACCAATACAAAGATCAATTCACGGATTTAACAATTATTTTAACAGGTGGGGATGCTGATTTTTTGCAGGATAGATTAAAAAATGACATCTTTGCCAACTCAAATTTTCTGTTAGAGGGCTTAAATTATATTTTGGAACTTAATAAAGATTGATGCTGATGCGAATAATTCTTGTAGTATTTCTACTCATTTCTTCTGTTACGATGGCTCAAAACGGGACCACCTCTCCCTACTCATTTTACGGTTTGGGTGCTCTCAACTTTAAGGGAACGGTTGAAAACAGGACCATGGGGGGAATAAGTGTGTATTCAGACAGTATTCATCTTGGGGTGCAAAATCCAGCATCAATAGCAGACCTAGAATTAATTAATTATGCCGTTGGTGTGAGCCACAAAGAGACCACACAAAAAACCGTTTCACAAACCCAACAACAATCAACCACTTCTTTTGACTATTTTGCTGTCGCTATTCCTATGGGTAGATTAGTCTCTAGTTTTGGATTGCTGCCCTATTCATCTGTTGGCTATGACACACAAAACGTTGTGGATGATGTAACAACTAGATACACAGGAGAGGGAGGACTCAACAAAGCTTTTTTGACATTCGGCTACAGAGTATCACCAAACTTTAGTTTTGGAGTAGAAACAAATTACAATTTTGGAAATATTGAAAATACAGCATTTAGTGAGCAGGTAGATGTTGAGCTTGGGGCTAGAGAGCAAAATAGATCAGATTTGTTAGGATTTAGTTTTAATTTTGGTGCTCGTTACAAAGCCATGTTGTCTAAAACTTTACAAATACAAACAGCTGTTGGTTACACACCAGAGACCGACTTTAAGGCAGAAAATTCTCGACAGAGAGCTACGGTGTTTGTCCTACCATCTGGATCACAAGTGGTACGTGAAGAAATAGAAGTGGCAGTATCTGATACAGATTTTACCTTCCCTTCACAATTATCTGTAGGAGCAGGAATCGGAAAACCTAAAAAATGGTTTGTTGGTCTTGAATATGTCAATCAAAAAACTAGTAATTTGACCAATCGTACTTTTGAATTAGAAAACATCACCTACACAGATGCCATAAAATATAAGATAGGAGGATTTTATATTCCTCAGTACAATTCATTGACAAGTTACTACAAACGAATTGTTTACAGAGCTGGAATACGTTTTGAAGAAACAGGAATAAATCTAAACGGACAAAACATTAACGAGTTTGGCATATCTTTTGGAGTTGGTATTCCTGTAGGGAGGTTGTTCTCCAACGTAAACATAGGTTTTGAATTTGGAAAAAGAGGTACCACAGACTTTGGTTTAATACAAGAAAACTTTTTTAACACATTTATAAGCCTATCCTTTAACGATAGATGGTTTGATAAAAGATATTTAGATTAACACAATACGATTACCGCAATGAAAATAATAACACGTTTTACAAAAATAGCAGTTACATTAGCTTTGGTTACCACCTCAGCGCTAGCTCAGGATGCACAAGAGTGTATAGCTATGGTGTCCTTATTCACAGAGCCAGCAAAAGCAAAAAATTACCAAGAGGCCTACAAACATTATGATGATGTAATTACAAAGTGTCCTCAAACCACTATGGCTGTCTATCAATATGCTGCTAAAATGTTTGGAGACTTTATTACTAAAGGCGATACCGCCAAAATTTCTGATTTAGAAAAATCATATCAATTAAGGATGCAGTACTATCCTAATAAAACCAAAGAGGGAGCAGTACTGAGTAAATTAGCTCAAGTACGTTTTGACAATGGTATTGGTACAAAGCAAGAGCAGTTTTCTTATTTTGATGCTGCCTTTA
>CATEMS010000198.1 GCA_949507465.1 Flavobacteriaceae bacterium | reverse complement strand
CATGAAGATAGAGCAAGGGTTGTAAGAAGAAAAGAAACAGATTTCATAGATGTTGTTTAATACCAAAGATATAAGATTTATCATTTATTTAATACCCTTGTTCGCGGATTTTGTGGCACTATTTGTATTTTTGAATCTTATTTTTGGTTATGATTGCATTTATTAAAACGATATCAATAATACTGTTAGTGTACTACGGTTTAAAATTTATTTTAAAACTCGCAGCTCCCTATATAATGAAGTATTTTTCTAAAAGACTGGCAGCCCGTTTTGATGTAAATTTTTCAAACACACCTCCACAAAATAACGCTCAAAAAAAAGAAGGAGAAGTTACCATAGATAAAGTACCCTCCAAACAAAAATCTTCCAATACTGTAGGGCAGTATGTTGATTATGAGGAAATTGACTAAGAGTATTGTTTTTAGTGCTTTCCTTATTGGTTCTACATAATTTTTTGGTATTTTTCTTTTTTTAAAATTAGATACATTTATGCAATTTTCTCTTAAAAAAGTAGTGCCGCACCTCTTAGTGATAGTTTTACTGATAATTGCCTCAGTATCCTATTTTAGTCCTGTACTGAGTGGCAAAACGATTTATCAGAGCGATATCGTGCAGCACAATGCAATGGCCAAAGAGCTAAGAGATTTCAGAAAAACCGATGGCGAAGAAACCTATTGGACAGATAGCGCCTTTGGTGGTATGCCAACCTATCAGTTGGGAGCTAGGTATCCTCACAATTACATTAAAACCTTAGATGAAACCTTGCGTTTTTTACCAAGGCCTGCAGATTATCTATTTCTATATTTTATTGGCATTTACATATTGTTTATGGTACTAAAGTTAGACTATAAAATTGCTTTTTTGGGAGCACTCGCTTTTGGATTTTCTACCTATTTAATTATTATTCTGGGTGTGGGACATAACGCCAAGGCCCACGCTATTGCTTATATGCCAATTGTGTTAAGTGGTATCATACTCACTTTTAGAAAAAGGTATCTCTGGGGTTTTTTACTTACCACAATTGCCATGGCTTTGGAGCTTTCAGCCAACCATTTACAGATGACCTACTACCTGCTTTTACTCGTACTTTGTATTGGTGCAGCCTATTTAATAGAGGCTGTTAGATCTAAAACTTTACCGCATTTCGTAACATCTGTGGGCATCATGATACTGGCGGTTGTTTTGTCTTTAGGATTAAACGCTACGAATCTTCTGGCTACCAAACAATACGCAGATACCTCAACAAGGGGACCCAGTGAGTTAACTATTAACCCAGATGGATCACCCAAAATTGCTACAGATGGTCTAGATTATGAGTATATAACTACTTATAGCTATGGTAAATTAGAAACATTTAATTTGCTTGTACCCCGTTTTATGGGAGGTGGGTCAAGTGAGAATTTCCCAGAGAATTCAGCCACTTACAATGCGCTTTTGAAAATGGGAGCATCACCACAACAAGCTAGTGATACCTTATATCAAATACCCTTGTATTGGGGAGACCAACCCATTGTAGCAGCGCCTGCCTATGTAGGAGCTGTTGTTTTGTTTCTGGCTGTTCTTGGACTGTTTTTAATCCAGGGTCGCGCAAAGTGGTGGCTAGTATCTGGTTTTACACTAAGCTTGTTGCTTTCTTGGGGTAAAAATTTTGGTTTACTCACAGACTTTTTTATTGACTACGTGCCATTGTATAACAAATTTAGAGCAGTTTCCTCCATACAAGTTCTCATAGAATTGATCTTGCCCATTATGGCAGTACTTGGCTTGCATCATTTTTTTAAAAGCACAACTTCTTTGCAAAAAAAGAAGAATAGCATATGGTACGCAAGCTCAATTATTGGAGGCTTGTTAGTGGTATTTATTTTGTTTAAAAATTCGCTTTTTAATTTTGTAAGTCCTTATGATGGAGATATTATTGAGGCAATGGGAGCTCCCTTTATGGACGCTATTAGAGAGGATAGAGCCTCACTTTTAGTTACTGATTCTTTGCGAAGTTTAGTGTTTGTTGTATTAGCGGCAATCACTTTATGGCTTTTTAGTATCAATAAATACAAACAGACTCTTACAGTTGGGTTGCTAACTGCCCTTATTGTTTTTGATTTAGTAGGGGTAGATAAGCGCTATGTAAATACAGAAGATTTTGTCAACAAGCGTTTGATGCAACAGCCTTTTCAAAAAACCGCAGCTAGCCTTCAATTAGAAAAAGAAAAAGGTAGATTTAGAGTGTATGATGCTGCCAATAATGCCTTTAATAGCGCAGAGGTAAGTTACACAAATAGCTCTATAGGGGGCTATCACGCAGCCAAACCAAGAAGAATGCAAGATATTGCAGACTTTTATATAACCAAAGGGGATATTAGTATGTTAAACATGCTAAACGTTCGTTTTATTTTAACTAGAAGCAAAAATGGGGCTGTTATAGGCCAAAGAAATCCCTATACAAATGGCAATGCTTGGTATGTTGAAAATGTTTTGATGGTTGATAACCCAGATCAAGAGATCATACAACTTGATAGTATTAATACCAAAACGACAGCTGTTGTACATAGTGAGTTTCTACCATACTTACCTACCGCAACTATTGTGCGAGACAGTACTGCAACTATAGAGTTAATATCCCATAAGCCCAATCATTTGGTGTATGAAACAGCATCAACAACAGAGCAGCTTGCAGTTTTTAGTGAAATCTATTATCCTCATGGATGGAATGCATATATAGATGGTAAAGCAGTTTCGCACATACGCGTAAATTATTTGCTCAGGGCATTAAAGATCCCAGCAGGATACTCAAAAATAGAATTTAAATTTGAGCCATCTATTATTAAAACCGGAAGTACAATTGCCTTATACAGTAGTATATTACTTTTGATTCTTCTTGGTATTTCTCTTTGGTACACTATTAAAAAAAGACCATTAACATCTTTATAAGCTAATGAAAAAAGCGCTGATTATATGCTATTATTGGCCACCTGCAGGTGGGCCAGGGGTACAGCGTTGGTTGAAATTTGTTAGTCACCTTAGCAGTTTTGATATTTCTCCTGTGGTGTATGTTCCAGAAAATCCAAATTACCCCATTGTAGATAAGAATCTTATTGAAGAAATACCACCAAACATAACCATACTAAAACAGCCCATAAAAGAGCCTTATAAACTGGCCTCTATTTTCTCAAAAAGGAAAGTACAACAAATTAGTAGTGGTGTTATTGCTTCAAAGAAGCCTTCTTTTTTAGAAAAACTACTGTTGTATGTTCGTGGAAATTATTTTATTCCAGATGCAAGAGTAGGTTGGGTTGCCCCATCTGTAGATTTTCTAACACATTACCTAAAAACAAATGATGTGGATTGTATTATTTCTTCTGGGCCACCTCACAGTTTGCATTTAATTGGTTTAAAACTACATAGGTTGACAAACCTCCCATGGATTGCAGACTTTAGAGATCCCTGGACCACAATTCATTATCACAAATCATTACAACTTACAAAAGCCTCAGCCACTCAGCACAAAGACTTAGAGGCTCTGGTTTTAAATACTGCAACTCATGTTTTGGTAACAAGTCCTTCTACCAAGAAAGAATTTTCTTCACTTACCAAAAAGCCCATTACAGTTATCACAAATGGCTTTGAACCAAAACAGACCCCAATAGTACCTTTAGACACAAAGTTTTCTATAGCTCACATCGGTTCTCTTCTATCAAAAAGGAATCCAAGGGTGTTATGGGAGGTGCTTTCTGAGCTTGTTAAAGAGGATCCAATATTCTCTCAAGATTTAGAAATCTCTCTTACAGGAGTGGTTAGTGATGAAGTACGTAAGAGTATTGGTTCATTTGGCTTAACAAACCATGCGCTTATTAATAGTTATGTGCCTCATAAAGAAGCTGTCATGTTGCAGCACAAGGCCCAAATATTACTTTTGCTTGAGGTAGATAGTGTAGCTACCAAGGCAATTATTCCAGGCAAACTTTTTGAATACTTGCAAGCCAGAAGACCAATCATTGCTATTGGTCCTAAGGGTAGTGATATTCAAGGAATTATAGATACAACTGCAAGCGGAATTTTTATTGCTCCACACCAAAAAGATTTCTTGAAAGAACAGGTGCTCTCATATTACAGCGCTTACAAGAAAAACGAACTCTACATAGAATCAAAAAACCTTGAGGCATTTACTAGAAAAGCTCTCACAAAAAAACTTGCAAAGGTTATTGTAAGTGTTACGGAGTCCAGATAAAAAAATACCTTTTGACCTAAACCAATAGGACAAAAGGTATAAAACAAAAAAACTAACTAATCAAACGTACTATAATCTTCTTTTTTTTGAACTTGTGCTTCTCACTCTTGTTTTACGCGAAGTGATTGTAGCACCTGTATTTTTTCTTGTTTGTGAAACATTTGTTGTGCGTCTAGATTTAGGAACCACATGAACAGTTCTACTTCTTGAGACATTATTAACCGCCCTAAAATTAGATTCTCTGGCTGCTATTCTATTTCTTGAAGTAGTTACTTTTCTTGGTGTATTTACACTATTTCTATGATGGCTACTAGTTCTCATCCTCTTTGTTTTTGTTGCTTTAGCAACGCCAGATGTTCTTCCATGGCTTGTCACCATTGTGTTTTTTCTACCTCTTCTAAACGTTCTATTTATTACTGTTCTACCATTTCTGTAATGGATTCTACTACCAGGGGAGATAAATTCTCTTCTACCGTTTGTGTAAGTAGTGATAGATCTATTATTGTAATATCTTAGATGATCATAATAGCTATATCGAATAGGTGTATAATACCTTCTGTAAGGGAAATTCCATACAATGCAGTTATTATAACTGGGTCTTACATAGTGCCTGTGCCAAGGACGGTAGGTATAAAACCTATTGTATGAGTTGATATAACCAAGGCAATAGATATAATCTCCATGTCTGTTGTAATAGATCTGTAGGTCTCCAATACGGGAGATTCTTCTATTTATATACCTAATTTCAACATCTCCAGCTCTTATGATTCTACCATACAGATCATAAAATACAGGTACATCTTCAATTTGTATGATGGCACCATATTGGTCATACTGAAGATATGCTTCATAATTGTGTCCTGCATTAAAACTTGCAAATACACTTGGTGTGGTACCTGATAGCGTTGAGTTGTTGTACGCGGGTAGGTATACAAAATCAAATTGACCATCTGCAAATACAGAAAACTCTACACCTCCTTCAATAAAGATATATGCTTTCCCATTATAGTCTATGTTATTTACAACCGCAGTGTGTTCTGTGTTGGTTGCTTTTATTGTTGTTACTGTTAAAAGTAATACGAGTGCAATTCTGAGATTTTTCATAAACATAATTTTAGTGTACTTGCCAATGACTCTAGTGAGCGTTGTACGTTATTGTAGTATCACAGACCATGCCAAAACAAAAAAAAGCCCATAAAGGCTTGTTTGTTAGTTATTTAAATTGCTATGTTATGTGTGTGCATCTTTTAGGCTTACCTTATATTTTCTCTTTTAGGTATGTTGCCGTATGTGATTTTTTGTTTGCAGATACTTCCTCTGGAGTTCCTTGAACCATCCCTTCACCACATTTTTTACCACCGCTTGGTCCTAAATCAATAATATAATCAGCACATTTTATTAAATCTATATTATGCTCTACTACAATTAGTGTGTGGCCTTTGTCTAGAAGCGCATAAAAGGAGGCTAAGAGTTTTTTTATGTCATGAAAATGAAGACCAGTAGTAGGTTCATCAAAAATAAATAAGGTTTTTTCTTTGGTAATCCCTTTTACTAAAAATGAAGCAAGCTTAATGCGCTGCGCCTCTCCTCCAGAGAGAGTAGAGGAGCTTTGCCCTAGTTTAACATAGCCTAAGCCCACATCTTGAAGGGGTTGTAATTTTAAAACAATTCTTTTTTGTTCCTGTTCTTTAAAAAAAGCAATTGCTTGATCAACGGTTAGATTTAAAACATCATCAATATTTTTATCACCTACTTTTACCTCTAGTACTTCCTTTTTAAAACGCTTTCCATTGCAAACATCACATTGAAGATTTACATCTGCCATGAACTGCATTTCAATGGTTATTTCACCTTCACCCTTACAACTATCGCACCTTCCTCCATCAACATTAAAGCTAAAATGTTTGGTTTTATAGCCCCTAATATCACTTAGTTTTTGTTTTGCAAAAAGACTTCTAATCTCATCATAGGCTTTGATGTAAGTCACAGGGTTTGATCTACTAGAGCGCCCAATTGGGTTTTGATCAATAAACTCTACGGTTTGTATGCTTGAAAAATCTCCATTGATAGCTGAGAATTGACCAGGTTTATTACCTTGGGCTCCAATTTTTTTCTGCAAAGCAGGATACAATATCTTTTTCACTAGGGTGCTTTTTCCACTCCCAGAAACCCCGGTTACTGCCGTAAATACCCCAACAGGAAATCTAGCGGTAATATTTTGTAAGTTATGCTCTCTAGCGCCTTTTATTTCAATAACATTACTGAAAGTCCTGCGTTTTTTTGGAACTTCAATTTTTAGGGTTTGGTTCAAGTATCCTGCCGTAAGTGAATCCAACTTTAAAAGCTCTTTAAAGCTTCCTGTGGCAACTACCTCACCACCAAAACTACCAGCTTTGGGGCCAATATCAATGATATGATCTGCATGTTTCATGATATCTTCATCGTGCTCTACCACAATGACAGTATTACCCAAATCTCGTAAAGATTTTAATACATGTATGAGTCTCTCTGTATCTTTTGGATGTAAACCAATACTAGGCTCATCTAAAATATACATAGACCCTACAAGACTACTTCCAAGAGAAGTAGCTAAATTAATTCGTTGACTTTCCCCACCTGATAGCGTGTTAGACGTTCTGTTTAAAGTTAGATAGCTTAAACCAACATCT
>CATEMS010000197.1 GCA_949507465.1 Flavobacteriaceae bacterium | reverse complement strand
GAATATGTAAGTAAACACAAAAGTTGGCTGCAAAATGCTGCAAAATATCAGGAGATTTACAACGCCTTATGCCTTCAAAAATAAATACCCCCGGCTTTTTTGTGTCTAGATTTATTGGGGTGTTAAACTAAGAGCGTCAATCCAGGTGTTTTGAAACCCAGTTGCCATATAAATCTTTACAGGTATACTACTTGTTGTTTGAAAAACTTTTGACCGCTGTACCCAACCTGTATCCTCAATGTAACCTATCCCGTTTGAATTATTGCTGTCAAAATTAAAATCCATAAACACAATTGTTGTGTTTCCTTGCTTTATATATACCCAGAGATTAGTTGTTCCCTCGGTGTGCTCTCCCTGAACCCTGCCAAAGGCACTTAAATTATAGGTTCTTCCGGCTTCAACATTAATTAAATAGGTTGTTTCCATGCTGGTGGCTGGGACAAAGTTATTATCGAGTAAAGGAATTTGATTGTAAAAACAGGATGCTCCTTCAGCACTTGTCTGCGTAGTAACCTCATTTAGTAAACTATCTCTGATGTCCCAGTGAATTACATTACTGTCTGCGATTTCAAAACCTCCGTCCCGAATAAGAATACCCTCCAAAGTAGTTGCGCTTACGATATTACTCCCTCCTATTTGACCAAATTGATCTCTAAGGAATACCCGATAAAAATAGGATTTATCAGGTAATAAATTGGTGTGTTCAAAAACAGTATCATCGATTGAGGTTCCTACATAAATTAACTCTCCTGTCAATTCGTCTAGGCCTTCGTTATCGTGCACGTAGACCTTATATTCATAAAAATCAGCTGCATCAGCCATGCTCCATTTAAGCTGTATTGAGTTTTCTGTGATTGTGTTTGGTTGATCGAGAATTAATGGGCTTGGAAGTGTCAAGGCGTTCAAGTAAATGTCCTGATTTACTTCGATTTCTACTGTTTTCTGGCTGTAGATATCTCCTTCGTATTGTTTAAAAAGCTCAAGTGTGTGATCGCCCAAAGAAACGCCGCTAATTACAAATTCTCCTGCACTATTTGTGGTGGTCCTAAAATTTTCTTTGTTATCAATCTGGACTATAACATTTTCTGTATCCCCGCTGTCATTGATAACTCTCCCACTTACTTGATAGGCGGTATTTTGATCTTCAGAGCAAGCCAAAAATAAAATCCCAAAAAATAAAATTAAGGCCTTGCCATGTATTTTTAAAATCATAATATCTATATTTTTGAAATCACAATGCTATCGAAGATACAAATTAATATTTTAGGAATTTCTGTTGATAACCTTTCGCTATTAGAGGTGGTAAGCAATGTTCAAAAGTCAATACAACATAACCAACAAATTCATGTTGAAGGAGTCAACGCAAGTAAAATTGTTGATATGCAGTATGATAAAATGCTCCATGATAGTGTTACAGGCAGTAGTCTTATAACCCCAGATGGGCAGTCTGTTGTGTGGGCCTCAAAAATATTAGGAAACCCACTAAAAGAAAGAGTTGCGGGTATTGATCTTATGAGAGAGTTGGTAGCCCTAGCTGGTGAGAACCAATATAAAATATACCTTCTTGGAGCCAAACCACAGGTGGTAGAGAGCGTTGCTACAGGTATACAAAAAAACCACAGTCCAAATATTATAGCGGGGTACAGAAATGGATATTTCTCCAAACAAGAGGAAGAGCAAATTGCGCAAGATATTTCTGATAGTAATGCACACATGCTTTTTGTAGGGATCTCTTCTCCGCAAAAAGAACACTTTATATACCGGCATAAAGATGTGCTGAAAAACATCAATCTTGTTATGGGAGTAGGGGGCAGCTTTGATGTAATGGCAGGAGCTACCAAAAGAGCCCCTTTGTGGATGCAAAACATAGGCATGGAATGGTTTTTCCGTTTTTTACAAGAGCCCAAACGCATGTGGAAGCGTTATCTTGTGGGCAATAGCATTTTTATATACCAGGTTTTAAAAGAAAAGTTTAAAAAATAAAAAGCTATAAATAACACCTAAGCCATATAACAAGGTTGTGCTTTAAAACCTATATTTGTTTTTCTCTTTATAGATGATCTTGACAAAAAATAGAATACACATACTAAACACCTTTATTGATAACCTATCAATGCAAGAAACATTGCAGGTGATACAAAAGAGCATCGACTGCAAACAACAACTGCACCATGTAGTAGTTAATGCGGGTAAACTTGTGGCCATGCAAAAAGACCAGCAACTATGTGAGAGTGTCAACAATAGCGACATCATAAATGCAGATGGACAAGCGGTGGTTTGGGCTTCAAAGATTTTAAAAAAACCACTTAAAGAGCGTGTAGCTGGGATTGATTTAATGCATAATTTGGTGGCTATGGCACATCAAAAAAAACAAAAAATATATCTCCTTGGTGCCACCCAACAAGTGGTTGAAAAAGTGGCAGACACCTACACCAAAAAATTTAGCAAGGAGCTTATTGCGGGATATAGAAATGGGTATTTCAAAAAAGAAGACCAACCACAAATAGCCAAAGATATAGCTAGCAGTGGGGCACAATTATTGTTTGTTGCCATTAGCTCTCCCATGAAAGAAAACTTTTTATACAAATACCGAGATGTGCTCAAAAAAGTGAATTTTATTATGGGAGTTGGCGGTAGTTTTGATGTTATTGCTGGCCTGACAAAACGAGCTCCTTTATGGATGCAAAATGCGGGACTAGAATGGTTTTACAGATTCTCACAAGAGCCAAAAAGAATGTGGAAAAGATACCTTGTAGGCAACACCGCCTTTGTGTATTTGGTTGTTAAAGAAAAATTTAAAAAGGCCTAAGGCTATTTGAGTTTTGTTGAGTACCTTCATATCGCTTAAGACACAAGAAATATTATGAGAATTATACTTGCCTCGATATACCCTTTTGCGTTTATGCTTTTGTTTTTCATCATTCCCTTTGATGAGTATATACGTGTACTTCCTAATATCTTACTTATCATTCTTACCATTTCTTTTCCTGCAATTATCAAAAGAGAGCATTTCCAAAAAATTAAAAAAGTACCCTTTTTTTTACTCTTGCTTTTCTTTGGATATATGGTAGTAAATAGCCTCATCTTTGGGCGGTTTGAAACAGATCTTAACATCCTTAAGAAAATTGCTATTGCCATTGGGCTTGTTATTTTATACCTCCCGATTCAGTATGACAGAAAAATTCAAAAGGCAGTTATTTTCTCCTCTATTGCTGCCATTGTTTTCTCTATTATTAGTATTGTATACAGCGCCAACACCAATGCAAATTTTGAGTTTGGTGATAGCCGAATGATGATTGAAGCCTTACTGGTAGATAGATTATATCTTGGTCTTATTAGTGTGCTGAGCATTTTATTTTGCCACCGCTCCATGCGTAAAACATACCACCCTCATAACGCTTATTATTTAGGTGCCATTGCATTAAATGTATTGTTTATTGTGTTTGTGGTATCAAAAATAGCGGGTATTGTTCTGTTATGTTTGTTGTTAATTGGCCAGGTATACGGAGATAAGAAACCCATGCGCATTGCAATTGCAACTGGCTGTATTGGGGTTGTTATTGCGGGCTTATTTTTTCTAAGGTCTCAGCAACAAATAGGTACAACTCCCGTTTCTTTTTCAACATTTTTAACTAAAAACTTTGGCGATTCAAACACATCTCAAACAAGGCTTATAACCTGGAAATGCAGTATGGATGTACTCAAAACCAGTGATATAGGACTTACTGGAATTGGTTTTAAAGCCACCAAAGACAAACTGGTGGCGTGTTACCAAACCACAATAAAAAATCCGGAAAAAAAGGAGGTATTTACCACTCAAAGATATAATAGCCATAATCAGTTTTTAGATATTTTATTAAGTACAGGGTTTTTGGGACTGTTTTTTATAAGCTTATTTTTAGTTTGGAGCTTTATGAAAAATAGAGAGCATTTTTTTCAAACCGCAATTTTATTTACTTTTTTTGCCTACGGTCTTGTAGAAAACATCTTTCATCGTCAAATCGGAGCCTACTATATGGGGCTCATACTAATTATTGTATTGGCAAACAGATCCTACAAGCAAATCGATACGCCAAAACAGGTCTAAAAATCTAGTAAAGTGTATTTTTGCTATGCGCTAAGATGGGTGACATCTTAATAATAATAGTACATTCTGCCAGTTGTAGAATAACATACTTATGAAAAAAACAGTTTTAATTACAGGTGCAGCAGGGTTCTTAGGATCTCATTTATGTGATAAATTTATCAAAGAAGGCTACAGGGTCATTGCCATGGATAATCTTATCACCGGAGACAAACGCAATATAGAGCATTTGTTTAAATTAGAAGATTTTGATTTCTACCACCATGATGTAACAAAATTTGTTCATGTTGCCGGAAAAATAGATTATATCCTGCATTTTGCCTCGCCTGCTAGCCCAATTGATTACTTAAAAATTCCAATACAAACGCTTAAAGTTGGATCACTTGGCACTCATAATTTACTGGGGCTTGCCAAGGAGAAAAATGCCAGATTCATGATTGCATCTTCCTCTGAGGTATATGGAGATCCTTTGGTGCATCCTCAAAAAGAAACCTACTACGGAAATGTAAATACCATAGGTCCTCGCGGGGTATATGACGAGGCAAAACGTTTTCAAGAATCAATTACCATGGCCTACCATCGTTTTCACGGTATGGAAACCCGTATAGCAAGAATTTTTAACACCTATGGCCCTAGAATGCGCCTT
>CATEMS010000196.1 GCA_949507465.1 Flavobacteriaceae bacterium | reverse complement strand
TGCAGGTGCTATAAAGCCAGGATATACATGTTTTCCTGTGGCGTCAATAGACTGCCCTTTTGGTGTTATGCTTGAATTTCCAACGGCTGTTATCATTCCATTTTCAAAAATGATGGTTGCGTTCTCTAGGGTGTTCCCATTTCCAAGATGCGCTGTGGCTCCAGTAATGGTTATTGCTCCCATTTGAGAGGGGGCAGGGGTCTGTTGTGCGGCTACAGATACTCCAGTTATAGCCGTTATTACAATTAATAAGTGTCTTAAAGTGTTCATAATAGGTACGTGCTATGGTTATTAAAATTCTGTATCACAGTGAAAGTTCTTGTTTGGTTTTTTGACCGGTGGTTTTGTGCTACCTCCATTTTCTTTTTCGGTAAGCATCATGGTCATCAGGGTATTTCGCTCTTTTTGAATGTCGATTCTTTTTTGCTTATCAAGGGCCAAATCGAAATATGTTTTTCCTTCAATAATGGTCTTTTCTGCCTTAGAGTATACAGACATCGGATGGCCATTCCACAGCACTAAATCGGCATCTTTTCCTATTTTAATACTTCCCACTCTATGGTCTAAATGCAATAACTTTGCAGGGTTTATAGTTACCGTCTTCCAGGCTTCTTGCTCACTCATACCTCCGTATTTAAAGGTCTTTGCAGCTTCTTGATTTAAGCGTCTAGACATTTCTCCGTCATCACTATTAATGGCAACAGTCACCCCTTGAGATGCCATAATAGCGGCATTGTAGGGTATGGCATCATTTACTTCATACTTGTAGGCCCACCAATCACTAAAGGTAGAGCCACCAACTCCATGCTCAGCCATCTTATCGGCTACTTTATAGCCTTCTAGTATGTGGGTAAATGTATTGATGCGGAAATTAAATTTTTCAGCTACTTTCATGAGCATGTTGATTTCGCTTTGCACATAACTGTGGCAGCTTATAAAACGCTCCCCATTTAAAATTTCAGCCAAGGTTTGCAGCTCATCATCTTTTCTGTAAGGTTTGCCACTTTTTTTCAATTCATCATAGGCTTTGGCGCGGTTAAAATAATTTACATACAATTGTTCAACACCCATACGAGTTTGAGGAAAACGACTGTAGCTCTCCCAGTTAGATTGTTTTACATTTTCTCCAAGTGCAAACTTGATAAATTTTGGACTATTGTCATACAGGAGTCCATCTGCATCTTCTCCCCACTTTAGTTTTAAAATAGCAGAACGTCCACCAATGGGATTTGCAGATCCATGCAGAATTTGAATGGAGGTAACACCACCTGCTAGGTTGCGATAAATGTTTACATCCTCAGGGTCAACAACATCCTCTATGGTGACCTCGGCTGAGGAGTTTTGTCCTCCTTCATTGATGGAGAGCGCAGCAATATGACTATGCTCATCAATAATCCCTGCAGTAAGATGTTTTCCTGTAGCGTCAATCTCTACAGCACTTTTAGCATTCAAGTTTTTACCTATTTTAGAAATTTTACCATTTTTAACAAGTACATCTGTATTTTTTAAAATACCCTCTGCTTCACTTGTCCAAACAGTAGCATTTTTAAACAGTAAGGTTTGTTGCTTTGGTTGGATCTTATTTCCGAGCCCTACATTTGGATACGTTATAGGCATAATATCTCGCAGGCTACTGCTACTAGAAATTTCTTTGTTTGTGTCTGTAACTGGTTTGGCAACTCCCATGTTTCTGTTTGCAGTAAAGGTGGTCTCTTTACCACTGGGTAGAATTGCTTTACCTGAGATACTCATTTTATTTTTCTCGATAATAGCCGTAGTGCGGTATATATCATTAGATTTCTTATCGGTAAAAGATAGGGTCATCCAATTCTCTTTGTAGGTAAGTTTTGCAGCAAAGGAGGTTTCCCCTTGGGTTATGGTTGCTTTTGGTTTGGAAGCCTCTCCGGCGATCTCTAATCTGTAACTAACTCCATCAAGAGCAAGATCATATGAGCCTCTGATGTCTGTTTGGTCCATAGGATTGATAACACTTTTTGTTCCTTGTACCCAGTTTTGGTAAAGTATGGTGCCTTTTTCGAACAAAGGTCCTGATGTGATTAAAAAGTTGGCATATCTACCCTTTTCTAAAGATCCTACCTTATCACTTATTCTTAGCATATTTGCGGGAGCGGTGGTTAATGCCTCCAGCGCCTTTGTTTTATCTAGACCATATTTTATTGCAGTTAGAAGATCTTTGGTAAAGTTTTTTGGTTTTTTAGATTTAAAGGTGGTAAGGGCAAAAGGCACCCCATTGTCTTGTAATGCCTTTGGGTTTGTTGGCGCTTGATTCCAGGCGCGCATGTCTTCTAAAGATAAGTAACTAGCCATGTAAGGATTGCTTACATCATAGGCATCTGGGAAATTTAAAGGGATGATAAAACTAGCATTAGTTGCTTTGGTTTGTTGTATCATCTCATATTCATCACCACCGCCCACAATCAGGTAATTGACTCCAAACTGATTTCCAATTTTAGCGGCCCTTAGGTTGTTGCTTTTGTTTCCTGCCTCAAAGATGGAGATTTTATTTTTGTTCTTTAATAGAGCTTCTAATGATCTATCCTTGGTTGGTATGTTTCCTTTTTCATACCACTGGGCATCATGATATACTTGACGCAGTAGCGCCATAGCTCCCATTAACGAACCTGGATATGATTGTTTGCTGGTCACACTTTTAGAGAATGAATAGTGCTGTCCTTGGGCATCATCTACAATACGCATTGACTCGTTTGCTTGATCATTTAGCGCTACAAGAACACCTGTACCTCGTGCAATACCATCCATACTGTGGGTGTGTACCATCCCGAAACCCTCATTACGCATTGCCTTGGCTTTTTTTGTGTCATAGGCAAAATGGTCTATGGCGTTTTTCTCTGGCATGATATGGTCATTCCAGTAGAATCCTTCTCTTGATGCTTTGTATTGTGGTGATCGTCTACCCCCTGAGGCACGCTCTGGTTTGTCAACACCAAAATTTGTGTAAGGATCTATAAATGATGGATACACAAACTTTCCCTCCAAATCCACTACAACTGTGTTGCTGGGAATGCTAAGGTTTTTACCAGAGCTTACTACCTTTCCATCTTTGATAAGTAGCGTTGCATTGTCTATTTTATTTGTTGGAGAAACAAATAATGTGGCATTGGTAAAAGCAGTATAGTGTGAGCTATTTTCTTTTACACCATCATTCTTAGGAAAGTATTCTTGTGAAATACCAATATGCGAGATACAAAGTACAAGCAATAGAAGTATGATTTTTTTCATAGGATTAGAGATTTGTGTTTAATTTTTTTATTAAAGATAACATTAAGACATCAAATTGGTGTGTGGCCTTAGTTAAAAATATCATAATTGAAATTTAAACAATACAGCAAGGCTACCCTTAAAGTGATCTATTGTCAAAATAATTTACCATAAGGGCCACCATATAACTGTAGGTTTTAATTCCTTTGGGTTGGTTGTTTGCTTTTAAAAATAGATTATACCAAGCCTTAGAGAGCTCTTCCATTGGGTTGTTATAGCGATCCCAAAAGTCACGCATTTCTTTGTAGCTTTTTAAAATTCCAGGATGTATGGTTTGAAGTGTTTGTTGGTATACATCTTTATCCCTGTAGGATAATTCATTTACACAATACCTTAGTGCAAAAATATACCCAGTGTATTTGATGTAGTTGTCATCATTGTGAATGGCGGCAAGAGTAGCAATAAAATTTGCTTCATTTTCTTTTGCATATCCTAACTGATGTGCTTGCTCATGGCAAGCTACAACTGGAAACTTGTATGACTTTATAAGCCCATTAACTTGTGCCTCCCCAGAAAATGGGTTTAAATACCCACTGTATCCCATATAGGTAAGTCCTAAACTCCAAATGCTTTTTTTGACGCTTGTTGGTTGTAGAGATAAATTGGTAAAAGTTTTTTGAAGATTTGCATAGCTATTTTGTGTCAGCTCAAACATTTGCTTTTGCGTATAAGGTAAATCTATCTTCACGCTATCTGCATAGCCTAGTGTGTTGTGTAGTTCATTTGATTTTTCAACAACCCTGTTGGTAATATCTATGAGTTGCTCTGTGGTGTAGTCATCACCAAGATTCAATGACAGGTGTAAGGGTTCTCGGTAATAGTTTAAACCCCACAAAAGATGAAACATAAAATAGACCACAGATACATAGGCGGTAATCTCAAAAACTAATTTTACTGGTTCGTACCTAAAACCTTTAGCGTTTTTGTAGATCCAACGGAGTGCCAGAACAATTATCAAAGTATAGAAAATATCTCCCACAGAAAATGGAATCCATCCCCACAGGCCCCTCGAGACGCTCCCTATCCAGGGATACAATCCCAAACTATACCATTTTTCTATAAATGAGGGATACTGTTTTAAAAACTGTATCAATAGAATTTGCACTGGCAGTAGTAGGGCAATGATAAGTGTGGATTTCTTTCTAAACATGACAGCAAAATACTAAAACCATCTTAAATTAAAATCATTAGTTACAGGTATTTATTATTTGCATGATTCATTTATTTTAATCTTGTAAATCATAGTGTCTACTCTAAAAATTGTGACTTAAATCAAGGGTATAGAAATTTCAAATGGAGTACCTTTGTAGCAAAATTTTTAATCTAAATACCATGAGTGAAGCTATAAGAAACTTATCTCCAAAACCCCTTTGGAATAAATTTGCTGATTTAAATGCAGTACCCCGTCCTTCAAAAAAAGAGCAGCAAGTAATTAAGTTCATAAAAGATTTTGGCGCTTCTTTACAGCTTCAAACCTTTGAAGATGAAGTAGGTAATGTTATTATAAAAAAACCAGCAACCCCTGGCATGGAAAACAGGAAAGCTATTGTGATGCAGTCTCATTTAGATATGGTACATCAAAAAAATGCGGATACCGTTTTTGATTTTGAGAGCCAAGGCATTCAGATGTATGTTGATGGAGATTGGGTTCGAGCCAAAGGAACAACTTTAGGGGCAGATAATGGGCTAGGAGTAGCCACAATTATGGCTATTTTAGAGAGTGATACAATTGCTCACCCAGCTATTGAGGCACTATTCACCATAGATGAAGAAACTGGTATGACAGGCGCTATTGGCCTAAAAGGCGGTTTGCTTGAAGGTGAGATTTTACTCAACCTTGATACAGAAGAAGATGATGAGATAGGGGTAGGATGTGCTGGTGGTCTAGACATCACAGCAAGAGGTAGTTACCGTCAAATTGCTGCGCCAAATGGACAGGGATATCGGCTTACTGTAAAGGGGTTACAAGGAGGGCACAGCGGTATGGATATTCATAAAGGTTTGGGCAATGCAAATAAATTGATGAATCGTTTGTTGGCTGCTAATAGAGAGCTTATTCATATCTCATCTATTGAGGGAGGCTCATTAAGAAATGCAATTCCTAGGGAAAGTACTACCACTTTGGTGGTGAAGACAGAAAACATTTCTGAGTTTGTTCTACAGATGGAGAAAACCCAATTTGAATTAGTGGAGGAGTACAGATTACTTGAGCCAGATTTAACCATAGAAACTCACAAAATAGACGCTCCAAAGATGGTTATGGACCTCAATGATCAACTCATGTTTATTAAAACAATGTATGCTAGCCATAATGGTGTATATAGGATGAGCCCAGCCATAGAGGGGTTGGTAGAGACCTCAAATAACATAGCAAAAATTTGTGTTGCTGATGCTACCCTTACCATTGAGTGTCTTACTAGATCTTCTGTAGACTCTTCCAAAGAAGATATGGCTACCACATTAACTGCTGTTTTTGAGTTGGCAGGATATACGGTACAGC
>CATEMS010000195.1 GCA_949507465.1 Flavobacteriaceae bacterium | reverse complement strand
TGATGGTTGTCTAAAGGCAGGTAACTTTGATTGGTTGTAACTCCCCACTGATAGGCGCCAGAGTCCTGCTTGGTCTTACCATTGATAATTTGATAAAAAGCAGTGGTCGCTCTTGAGTCTTTGGAGTATACTACAATCTTATCTCCTTTTGTGAGGTTTAAATGAATATTTTTAAAAAGCACCTCACCATCTAGGGAAGCAGAGAGGTTTTCAATGTTTAAAATTTGATCTCCAGCTTCTCGTTCGCGATCAAAAATAATAGCTGGATATCTTCTGCTTGATGGCTTTATGTCAGCAACATCTAGTTTTTCAATCATTTTTTTTCTACTTGTAGCTTGCTTAGACTTTGCTACATTGGCAGAAAAACGACGTATAAAATCCTCTAATTCTTTCTTCTTATCTTCTGCTTTTTTGTTTTGCTGAGATCGTTGACGTGCTGCCAATTGACTGCTTTGATACCAGAAAGAATAATTTCCGCTAAAGTGATTTATTTTACCAAAATCAATATCACTAATATGTGTGCATACAGCATCTAAAAAATGACGGTCATGAGATACAACAATAACGCATGCGTCATAATTAGCTAAAAAATGTTCTAACCAAGAAATGGTCTCGTAATCTAAATCATTAGTAGGTTCATCCATTATTAAAACATCTGGAGATCCAAAAAGTGCCTGTGCTAATAATACACGAACTTTTTGTTTACCATCTATATCACCCATTAGATTGTAGTGAAGACTCTCATCAATACCAAGGTTTGACAACAATGCAGCTGCATTGCTATCTGCATTCCAACCGTCCATCTCCTCAAAAATAACTTGAAGTTCTCCTATTTTTTCTGCGTTTTGGTCTGTGTAGTCTGCGTATAATGCATCAATTTCAGTCTTTATTTTAAATAAATCTCTGTTACCTCTTACAACAGTTTCTAGCACTGGAAACTCATCATAGGCATTGTGGTTTTGCTCCAGGACAGACATTCTTTTCCCTCCTTGTAAATGCACATGCCCAGAGGTAGGTTCTTGTTTTCCAGATATAATTTTGAGTAAGGTAGATTTACCAGCTCCATTGGCGCCGATAATACCGTAGCAATTTCCTGCAACAAATTTTGTATTTACCTCATCAAAAAGTACTCTTTTACCAAATTGTACCGAAAGATTTGAAACTGAAAGCATACTGTATAGGGTGTTAAATTTGCAGCAAAAATAACCATTAATAGCATATTACATTACCATTCTTGTTTTTTAATTTGTTTTAACTACATCTTAACAAGCTAGCACATAACAGAGGTCTATATTTGTTTAATTAATGTATTTAAAATTGATTAAACAACTAGCTTTACTAATCACTTTTACCTGTTTATTATCTTGCCAAAACAAAGATAAAAACAGTGAGGTAACCATTTTAGGTGGGCAAATCATTAATCCAAAAATGGATTATGTATTGCTTAGCCATCATGACAATAAAATTGATACCATTGCTTTAAATACAAATGGTAGTTTTAATTTCCAGTGTGAAAATCTTCAAACCAATCTATACATCATCAAACACGGAGAGCTGCAATATATATTTATAGAACCTGGAGACAGTATTATGTTTAGACTTAATACAGTAGGTTTTGATGAATCGTTAGCCTTTAGTGGCAAGGGTGCAGAAAAAAACAACTTTTTGATGAATTTGTTTTTGCAAAATGAACAAGAAGATAAAAGATTGCCAGAGCTTTATAAATTAAATCCAGAGGCGTTTGAAAAACAAATCAATCAAACAAAAAAGGCATTATTAGAAGAATTAAATGAATTTATTGTTTCTGAAACACCCAGTAAAGCATTCATAGAAATTGCCCTAGCAAATATAAATTACAATTATTACTCAAGAAAGGAGTTGTATGTGTCCTCAAAAAAAATAGCAAATCATTACCAAGAAATACCATACCCAGAATACTTTTTCTCTTACAGAGATAGCATACAACTCAATAGCAATGTCCTAAAAAATTATTATACCTATTATCAATTTATCAATAGATATTTAGACAATCTGTCTCATGATAAGTATAAAAAACAAAATTCTTTTTTCAATAAAGTTTCCTACAGCCACCAAACTCACAAATTAAACCTCATTGACAGCTTAATCACAAATAAACAACTACATGATAAGCTTTTGCAAAATAACATCAAAAGGTATTTAATGCATGCAGATGACAGTCAAAAAGAACATGATTTAGTTACTCTATACAAGGAATTGGACCACAACCAGTCACATCAAAATGAAGTAGAAAAATATGCCCACAATACCGCCAAGATAAACGCTGGCAAGCTAATTCCAGATTTAGCGCTACTTACAGCAAATAAACAAAGCATATCAATCCAGAAAATCAACACCCTTAAAACCGTCTTCTTTTTCTGGAATAATGAATCTGTAAAACATTACAAACAAATTCATATTCGGATTGAGGAATTAAAAAGCAGATACCCAGAGTATAATTTTGTTGGCATAAATACCGGGACAGATTTTGATCAGTGGC
>CATEMS010000194.1 GCA_949507465.1 Flavobacteriaceae bacterium | reverse complement strand
CACCCAACTTCTCAAGATTAGCACACTAAATTTTCCAAAAAAAAAAAGATAAAAGAATTTATGTTTTAAAAAATAACGGTTGTCAAGAAGCTTTTAAAAATAGAGCAATCTTTGGTGGCTGTTACTTGCATAAATAAAAACACACACCAATAAACTTTTTGATTTGATTATCAAGCAACAGCACCGGCAAGATGAGGGTATAAAAAAGTGTATATAAAACAATAAAATGATATGCAGTATTTTAACAACAATAGTATCTTTGTTGTTTAAAATTTGTAACATATGATAGCAATTACCTTACCAGATGGAAGTGTAAAGCAACAAGAAGAAGGAGTAACACCAATGGATGTAGCCCTTGGTATAAGCGAGGGTTTGGCTCGAAATGTGATTTCGGCAGCCTACAATGGACAAACCATTGAAAGCAATACTCCCCTAACCCATGACGGAAGCCTTGTATTGTATACTTGGAGAGACGAGGCTGGAAAAAAAGCGTTTTGGCATTCTTCTGCACATATTTTAGCCCAAGCATTACAGGACCTATATCCTGGAATAAAATTAACCATTGGACCCGCTATTGAAACAGGGTTCTACTATGATGTAGATTTTGGTGAGCATAGCATTTCAGAGAAAGATTTAGTGGCAGTAGAAGAAAAGATGCTTGAAATTGCCAGAGGGAAACACACATTCTCTTTACGCTCTACCTCTAAAGAAGAAGCCCTAGATTTTTATAAAAAACAAGCAAACGAGTACAAAGTAGAACTTATTGAAAATCTGGAAGACGGAACCATCACCTTTTGTGATCATGACACCTTTACAGATTTATGCAGAGGAGGTCATTTGCCACATACTGGTTTTGTAAAAGCTGTGAAGCTTATGAGTATTGCCGGCGCTTATTGGAGAGGAGATGAAAATAACAAACAACTTACCCGTATCTACGGAGTAAGTTACCCTAAACAAAAGGAACTTAAACAGTATCTAGCCCTGCTGGAGGAGGCCAAAAAAAGAGATCATAGAAAACTAGGGAAAGAACTTGAGCTGTTCACCTTTTCTCAAAAAGTTGGACAAGGACTCCCCCTTTGGTTGCCTAAAGGAACAGCATTGCGTGAACGTCTTGAAAACTTTCTGAAAAAAGCACAAAAGAAAGCAGGTTATGAAATGGTCATGACACCCCATATAGGCAGTAAAGAGTTGTACGTAACCTCTGGACACTATGAAAAATATGGTGAAGACAGCTTTCAAGTAATAAAAACACCCAATGATGGCGAGGCTTTTATGCTAAAGCCCATGAATTGCCCCCACCATTGTGAAATATATAATACAAAACCTTTTTCTTATAAAGATTTACCAAAACGCTTTGCAGAATTTGGAACCGTATACCGCTATGAGCAAAGTGGCGAGCTTCATGGTTTAACTAGAGTAAGAGGTTTCACTCAAGATGATGCACACATATTTTGTACCCCAGACCAATTAGACCAGGAGTTCAAAAATGTTATAGACTTGGTATTGTATGTCTTTGGGTCTTTAGGATTTGAGAATTTTACCACTCAGGTCTCTGTTAGAGATTTAAACAAACCAGAAAAGTATATTGGTGATGTAAAGACCTGGGAAAAAGCTGAAAATGCAATATTAAGCGCTGTTAAAGACAAAGGCCTTGATTATGTAGTTGAATCTGGAGAGGCAGCATTTTATGGGCCAAAGTTAGATTTCATGGTAAAAGATGCCCTAGGAAGAAGCTGGCAACTAGGTACAATACAAGTAGATTACAACCTTCCTGAGCGATTTGACTTGACCTACAAAGGCAGTGATAATGAGCTACACAGGCCTGTGATGATACATAGAGCTCCCTTTGGGAGTATGGAGCGATTTGTAGCCATATTATTAGAACATACCGGTGGAAATTTCCCTTTATGGCTGATGCCAGAGCAAGTCACAATACTATCATTGAGTGAAAAATATGAGAAATACGCTCAAAAAGTTTTAAATTTGCTTGAAAATCACGAAATTCGCGCCCTTGTAGATAATAGAAACGAAACAATCGGTAAGAAAATTCGTGAGGCAGAACTCAACAAACTCCCATATATGTTAATTGTAGGGGAACAAGAAGAAAAAGATGCCACGATATCTGTGAGAAAACATAGTGAAGGAGATCAAGGGACAATGAGTGTTGAAGCTTTTTCTCAGATGATCAAAAAAGTTATTAATCAAGAAATCAAAGAATTTAACGTGGAGTAAATCCATAAGTATTAAACAGATACACATTTAGTGTGTATTCAAAATTAAGAAGCCATAGCAATAAGAAGAAAAAGAAGTAGGGGTCCTGCAAGGATCATAAAAGAAGACCAACACAATATCAACAGAAGAATTCGTGCAGAAGAAGTACGACTTGTTGGTGATAATGTTGAAATTGGTGTTTATCCTACTCGCAAAGCATTAGCCATTGCGGAAGAGCAAGAATTAGATCTTGTAGAAATTTCTCCAAAAGCAAACCCACCGGTTTGTAAAGTTATGGACTATAAAAAGTTTGTCTACG
This sequence comes from Flavobacteriaceae bacterium, assembly GCA_949507465.1. Classification (GTDB taxonomy): domain Bacteria; phylum Bacteroidota; class Bacteroidia; order Flavobacteriales; family Flavobacteriaceae; genus CATEMS01. The sequence goes on along the minus strand of CATEMS010000194.1, from coordinate 798 downwards.
AGCAGAAAAAGCGTGAGAAGACATTGAAGTCTAAGGCAACAAAGGTGATCATCAAAGAAATTAGGTTTGGTCCTAATACTGATAATCATGATTATGAGTTTAAAAAGAAACATGCTGAAAAGTTCTTGAAAGATGGAGCAAAACTAAAGGCATATGTATTTTTTAAAGGACGTTCTATCATATACAAAGATCAAGGTGAAATTTTATTATTAAGATTGGCCCAAGAACTTGAAGAATTAGGAAAAGTAGAACAAATGCCTAAACTGGAAGGGAAAAGAATGATTATGTTCATTGCCCCAAAGAAGAAGTAACATAAATTGAAATCTGATCCTTAGGGACTTATTTATATAACCTCTCAACAAGGTACGTGTACCAAAAGAGAAACAACGAAATAATATTTAAAAGAAGCAATAATGCCGAAACAAAAAACAAAATCTAGTGCAAAGAAGCGTTTTAAGCTGACAGGTACTGGTAAAATCAAGAGAAAGCACGCTTTTAAGAGTCACATCTTAACAAAGAAATCTAAAAAACGTAAGCTTAAACTAACTCACGACGGTTTGGTTGACAAATCTGACGAGAGTAATGTACAACAAATGCTTCGAATGAAGTAAAAGTTGTGCGGTTACACAAATTTTTATAACCCTGGAGTTAGGCTAAAATTAAAGAACTTACACCGATAAGTCGCCTACTACAAAAAACAATTAAATTATGCCAAGATCAGTAAACAGCGTTGCCAAAAGAGCACGTAGAAAAAAAGTATTAAAACAAGCCAAAGGTTACTTTGGAAGAAGAAAGAAT
>CATEMS010000193.1 GCA_949507465.1 Flavobacteriaceae bacterium | reverse complement strand
CAGCAGATAATGGTGTGATACACATTGTTGATGCTGTAATCACACTGCCAAGTGTTGTGACTTTTGCAGCAGCAGACGCAGCTACATTCTCTGAGTTAGTTGGGGCTCTTGTAAGAGCAGACCAACCAGATTACGTAAGTATTTTATCTACTGCCAACGGAACTGCACCAGCACCATTTACAGTCTTTGCTCCAACCAACCAAGCATTCACAAATTTGTATGCTGAGTTAAATGTATCTGGAATAGAAGATGTAGACGGAGCTATATTAACAGCAACGCTAAACACACATGTAGTTGCAGGAGCAAATGTTCGTGCAGAAGACCTAGTATCTGGAACAGTAGCTACTCTTGGAGATGATCTAGAGATTGACGCGACAACGGCAATCATTACGGATCCAAACGGGAGAACAAGCCAAGTTATTGTAACAAATGTACAAGCTGCAAACGGTGTCATACATGCAATTGACACAGTTTTACTGCCACAGTTGTAAAAACTTCATACTTCGTATTTTAAAACACCCTGTTTGGAATTCAAACAGGGTGTTTTTTTATTTTTTAGATAGATGTAAACCAGAAAAGAGTTGGTTATCATTTGGATGGTGTTTGTTATAATTGATCCTTGATTTTAAGCAACTCAGATTTTACATTCTCTAGTTTGCGGATAAAGTCAAGATTTTCTAAAGTGGTTCCTTTCTTTTCTTTTAAGTGTGTTTTAGCGCCCTCTAAGGTAAATCCCTTTTGCTTTACCAGATGAAAAATAAGCTCTAAGTTTTTAATGTCTTTTGGAGTGAACTTTCTGTTTCCTTTGGCATTTTTTTTGGGCTGCAATACATCAAATTCTTTCTCCCAGAATCGAATAAGAGAGGTGTTAACTCCAAAGGCCTTGGCCACTTCACCAATACCATAGTATAATTTGTCTGGAAGATTTACATGCATACAATTTTAATCTAGTGACTGATTCTCTTGTTTACTTTTTTTAAGGATGTCAGCAAATTCTTGAGGGCTCAGATTTCCGTAGTAAAAGTTGATGGGATTGATACGCTTTTTGTCTTTAAAAACCTCATAATGCAAATGGGGTGCCTCAGATCTACCGGTGCTTCCTACAAAACCTATAAGATCTCCTCTTTTTACCTTTTGCCCTCTTCTTACGTTATACTTATAAAGGTGGGCATACAAACTCATGTATCCAAACCCATGTTTAATACGTATGTGTTTTCCGTACCCAGATGCTCTGTTATCTGCTCTTGATACTATGCCGTCTCCACTTGCATATACAGGAGTCCCTCGAGGGGCTGTAAAGTCCATACCAAAATGAAATTTTCTTGCCTTTGTAAAAGGATCTGTTCTGTAACCGTATCCAGAGGCCATTCGGGTAAGATCCTCTTTTTTTACGGGTTGTATGGCAGGAATACTTTTTAAAAGCGCCTCTTTTTCTGTGGCCAGAGCAGCAATTTCATCCAAAGATTTTGATTGTACAACAATTTGTTTGGTGAGTATATCGATGCGCTTGTTTGAGGAAATTATTAGCTTTGAGTTATCAAAGCCCTCTAAGTCTTTGTATCTATTTATACCTCCAAAACCAGCTTTCCTTTGCTGATCAGGTATGGGGTTGGCTTCAAAATATACACGGTAGAGATTATTGTCACGATCTGCAATTTCTGCTAATACGGTTTCTGCCTCATTCATTTTTTTATTCAGAAGTTTCATTTGAAACTCTAAATTGGTCAACTCCCTGTTGAGTTCTTTTTCTTTTGGTGTTTGAAAATTTGGGAGGTTTAAAAACAAAAGCATTAGTAAAAAACCACTCAATACAATTCCCAAAAAACTTAAAATAAAAAGCCCTGTTTTGCGCCCTTTTTTATGCTCTATTTTCCGGTATGATAATGTTTCACTATCGTAGTAATATTTTACCTTACTCATAAATTAAAAAAACTTATTTTTGTTGTTAAATTGGCAATGTTGTTGTTTGTAACAATACACAAATATAGAAATTGTTTTTGGCATAGCCTTTTTAATTAAAATTTCAGTACAAAAGACACCTATGAAATCTCAAGAAATTCGCGCTACTTTTTTAAACTTCTTTGAAAGTAAAAAACACAGTATTGTTGCCTCCGCACCAATGGTGTTAAAGAATGATCCTACACTTATGTTTGTCAATAGTGGAATGGCTCCCTTTAAAGAGTTTTTTCTTGAAAATGCCAAACCAAAAAACAACCGTCTGGTGGATTCTCAAAAGTGTTTGCGTGTGAGTGGTAAGCACAATGATTTAGAAGAGGTGGGATATGATACCTACCACCACACCTTATTTGAAATGCTAGGCAATTGGAGTTTTGGAGACTACTTTAAAAAAGAGGCAATTGGGTGGGCTTGGGAGCTGTTAACCCAGGTTTACAAGATAGACAAGGACATTTTGTATGTTACGGTTTTTCAGGGAAGTGATGATGCAGACAACTTAGATATGGACACCCAGGCTTATGATATCTGGAAAGAATTTATTTCTGAAGATAGAATTTTGATGGGAAATAAAGCTGATAATTTCTGGGAAATGGGTGCTCAAGGCCCCTGTGGTCCATGTAGCGAGATACATGTAGATTTAAGAACACCACAGCAGAAAGCTGCTGTTGATGGCAAGACGCTTGTCAATATGGATCATCCTCAAGTGGTAGAAATCTGGAATCTAGTGTTTATGCAATACAACCGCAAGGCAGATGCCTCTTTGGAGATGTTACCCAATAAACACATAGATACCGGTATGGGATTTGAGCGTTTGTGTATGGTGTTACAAGGAGTAAAGAGCAATTACGATACAGATATTTTTAAACCTATAATTAGAGAAATAGAGGCTGTTACTAGATGTGTGGCTTATGGGACAGATCAAAAAGTAGATATAGCAGTGCGTGTTGTTAGTGACCACCTAAGGGCAGTTGCTTTTTCTATAGCAGATGGGCAATTACCAAGTAATACGGGTGCGGGGTATGTAATTAGAAGAATTTTACGACGGGCAATTCGATATGGTTTTACATTTTTGAACACAAAAGAACCCTTTATATACAAGCTTGTTGATACTCTTATAAAGCAAATGGGTGATGCCTTCCCAGAATTAAAGAAAGAAAAGAATTTAATTACCAATGTCATCAAAGAGGAAGAAACTTCCTTTTTGCGCACATTAGATCAAGGACTGCTGCTGCTTGATACTGTTATTGAAAATGCAGATAGCAAAACAATCTCTGGAGTAAAAGCCTTTGAACTCTACGATACCTTTGGGTTTCCTATAGATTTAACAGCTCTGATACTCAGGGAGCGAGGATATGATCTCAACCAAAAAGAATTTGAAGCGGCTCTTAAAAAGCAGAAAGACAGATCACGTTCTGCTACCAAAATAGCAACTGGAGATTGGGTAGAGCTCGCCGAAGATTCACATGAAGAATTTGTTGGCTACGATACCTTGCAAACCACCATAAAGATTATAAAATACCGCAAGGTAGAGAGTAAGAAAGAAGGAGAAATGTACCAACTGGTGTTTAATCTTACCCCTTTTTACCCTGAAGGAGGGGGGCAAGTTGGAGATAAAGGCTACCTTGAGGCGAGCAATGGAGAGGTTCTTTACATAATAGATACCAAGAAAGAAAACAATTTGATTGTTCATTTTTCAAAAACCTTACCAAGAAAACCACAAGAAAATTTTAAAGCAGTTGTAGATAATAAGCAACGT
>CATEMS010000192.1 GCA_949507465.1 Flavobacteriaceae bacterium | reverse complement strand
TTGCTGTTGATGAAGAATTAGGGTATGTATATTATGCTGACGAAGGCTACTGTATTCGAAAATATTATGCCAATCCAGACAAATTAAATGAGGAATTGGATTGTTTTGGTTCAGAATATTTTAAAGATGATATAGAAGGTATTGCTATAATTAAGGATAAAGAGGGTAATGGATATTTAATTGTATCAAACCAGCAAGACCACAGTTTTAATATTTTTGAACGACAAACAAATGCTTACCTTAAAACCCTTAATTTAGGAACCACAGAAACTGATGGTTGCGAAGTGACAACAGTAGCTTTAGGCTCAAAATTTCCAAATGGCTTGTTTGTTTCAATGAACGACACCAGAGAATTTTATTTCCATGATTTAAAAAGCCTTGGTCTTTAAAAAACAGTATCGATAAGATCAATCATGTTTGCTCCCCGAAAATTCTACAAAACCTAACAAAGGCGTTTAATTTTAAGCCTCCCTTAATTAACCTAAAAAGTAAATAGTAGGTTTATACACATCAAACTCTTTCATTTCAGCTATTTCTAAACCTTTTTAATAGGTTAAATTCACATTTATTATATTTGATAAAAATAGGTGTAAATGGAGTGGTATCTCAAACATAGAAAAAAAATATTGATAGCTACACTAGGCTATGTAGTACTAAGGTTAGTATACCTATACGCACTTTGATTGATCTATTTCTATGGCTTTTAGAGATTAAACATGAATTTTACACAGGTATATCAATACTAAACATACAATAACAGAAACTTATTTATATGGATAACAGTTTACTAATAACACTTATTTGTGTTTGCGGCGGAGGGCTTGTTCTTATTTTAAGCAACACCAATAAAAAGAAATGAAAAAACTACTCATACTCTCGGCTTTATTACTTGTGGCATGTCAAAAACCAACAAAAATTTCTGAAAAAGAAGTTATGGATACATTTGAAACCTTTTTTGAGGTCTTGGATAATGATCTAGATAGTTTTGACGCAATGGTCACAGATGACTTTTTTATCTTCGAAAATAGCAGACGCTACTCCAAAGAAGAATTTATTGCTTTTGTAAAAAGTTTTGACATTGTTAGTAGTAAGAGAAAATTTGAAGATGTTACCATAGACAGCGATTTTAATTCTGCCCATATTTCTCTTAAACAGTATGGAGAGTTTATTGTTAATACCCCCCAAGGAAAGACCAAACTAGAGTTTGAGTGGCTTGAAAGTACATATGCAGTTAAGCAGGACGGGGCATTGAAATTTAAATTTTATTTTTCAGAAGCCATCAAAACCCAAACCACAAATTTAGAGACACCACAACAGACTTTCGAAATTACAGATGGACAAAGTATGTGTATCATTGGCAAGGGTAAAGGGCAAGATGCAACAATCAATCCCTATGCCAACCAAGATGTCTCATATGCTGTAATAGAGAATATTGGCTCTGTTGAATTTCAAATTAGAGTAGCATCAACTAAAAAAGAGTTGACACAGTTTTTGATAAAGCCAAGCGATACTGTTGTGGTTACATTATTGAAAAATAATATATTATATTTTGATGCTTTGACACAAGAAAAAGTAGATGCCACAATAAAGTATACTATACAAAAAGATGCGCTACCTCCACCACCTCCAAGGGGGTAACAATACAAAACCCCAAACCATTACTTATTAGATTCCTATACTTAAGGGTCTATGTTCTTTTTACATTTTGGCTATTTCTAAACCCTGCCATACACAATAGCCTTAGGATGCTTACATTTGTGACATGAAAAACTATACATCAATAGGAGCTGGTTTAGGATTGGTTGTGGGCATACTAATTGGTAGTGTCACAAATAATGTCGGCCTTTGGATTGCACTGGGTTTAAGCATTGGGGCAGGAATTGGTAGTATGTTTGATACAAAATAAACCACAGGGCATCCTTCTTCTATTACCAACAAGGAATTTCTAGCCCCCACATTGATACCAGTAATTATAAAAACCAAAAAAACACTGTAGTCTTTAAATGATAGTTAAAATGCTTTAGCAATTTTTAGGCTGTCGTTTTTTACTTTCTCAACAGGAGCATATCTGGTGCTTTCAAAACTGTCTAGTCTAATTTTTTTTTGTGTGGTTACAGGGTGTGAATTTTTCTCGCATCCAATACATATTGAACCAAGCAGTGCAATTAATAGTAGTTTGTTCATGATCTTAAGTTATTTGGGGGGGCAAAATACAATAATACACAAAATAAGCATTTAAACGAATAAAAATGTCATTTAATCG
>CATEMS010000191.1 GCA_949507465.1 Flavobacteriaceae bacterium | reverse complement strand
TTGAAGATGAAGCACTAGCTATGCAAAAACTAATTTAAAAATTTTAAAGATGAGTAAAGTATCCTATTATACTCCTGAGGGATTAAAAAAACTAAAAGAAGAGTTGAACCAACTTAAGGATGTAGAGCGTCCAAAGGCATCAAATGATATTGCAGAGGCCAGAGACAAAGGTGATTTGAGTGAAAATGCAGAGTATGATGCTGCAAAGGAAGCTCAAGGAATGCTGGAGATGCGCATCAGTAAACTAGAAGAGGTGGTGGCCAATGCACGTGTTATTGATGAATCCCAACTAGACATGAGTAAGGTACTTATTCACTCAACCGTCAAAATAAAAAACACAGCTAATGGCATGCAAATGACCTATAAATTGGTAGCCCAGAGTGAGGCAGATTTAAAAACTGGTAAAATTTCTGTAGACTCTCCAATTGGAAAAGGGCTCCTGGGTTGCCAGGTTGGTGATCTTACCGATGTTGTAGTTCCTGCAGGGGTTATAAAATTTGAAGTAATTGAAATCACTAGAGAGTAATGCCCAGTATTTTTACTAAAATAATCAACAAAGAAATTCCTTGCTACAACATAGTAGAGAATGACCGCTTTATTGCCTTTTTAGACATAAATCCAAATGCCAAGGGGCATACTCTGTGTGTTCCAAAGCAGGAAATCGATAAGATTTTTGACATGCCTGAAAAGTTATACCTTGACCTAATGCAATTCAGTAGAGAAGTAGCCATAGCCCTAGAAAAAACAGTTCCCTGCAAAAGAATAGGAATGAGTGTTGTTGGCCTTGAGGTGGCGCATGTGCATGTTCATTTGATACCACTCAATGAAATGAAAGAGATGACTTTTTTAAATAAAGTAACCCAAAGCGACTCAGAATTCAAAGCCCTTGCCAAAGCCATTGCTGCACATCTTACCTAACACAAAAAGCCCACTTTTTTAATAGGCTACAATCATCTTTGAGTGAACAGCGGTAAAGATATTACAAAGGTAGTCCCTTTGTCTTGAACACTTTTTAAAACCCTAATGGTTCCATTATGGTATTCATTAACAATTCTTTTTGCCAGTGAGAGCCCCAGCCCCCACCCTCTTTTTTTTGAGGTAAACCCAGTGGTGAAGATTCTTTTGTGATACCTCTTAGGGATTCCTTTTCCAGTATCTGTGATGAAAACCAATGCATTTTTATGATCTGTTTCTAAAATCACTTCTATTTTTCCTTTTCCTCTCATGGCATCAATGCCATTTTTAACCAAATTTTCAATTGTCCAGCCATATAATTGAGAATTTAATTGAACATAAATGGGGTCTTTTGGCGTGTTCATTTTAAAGGCTATGAGTTTAGAACTCCTGCTTTTTAAATAATCAAAGGCTAATCTGGTTTCTGATACGATATCTGCTTTGGTAAGTTTTGGCTTTGAGCCTACTTTAGAAAAACGATCTGTGATAGTCTCCAGGCGTTTAATGTCTTTTTCCATCTCAAGAATATACTCTGGATTTACATGCTCGCTTTTTAAAATTTCTGTCCAACCAACTAAAGAGGATAGAGGTGTTCCAATTTGATGTGCCGTTTCTTTTGCCATACCCGCCCAAAGCTTATTTTGTATGGAGGATTTAGCCGTTTCATTAAAATAGTATATCACCGTAACAAAAAGCATCAATATCACAATCAGTATGGCTGGGTAGTATTTCAGCTTGTTGATCAGTGGAGAATTACCAAAGTATACGGTCTGAAATACTTTGCCCTCATATTTTAATTCAAGCGGTTCGTATTCAGACTTAAATTTTTGAATAAGCGCATCTCTTTTGCTTGGGGATGTTAAAATACGGGCATCAATATTTTTACTGTTGTAGATACTATCTGCATGACTAAAACTAATCATAGGCGTAGTGCTGTTTAACCTTATTGCCTCTGTTGAAATTTTACTAATGTTTGCATTTATAAGAATTGTAGAGGATGAAACTTCTTTGAACGCCTCTGCAAAAATTTGCATCTTTTGCCGTTCACTTTCTTTTAAATCATTAAAAAAAGAAAGTGTATTCCATACAATAAGTCCAACAACAATAGCTGAAGCTGCTATGAAAATCCAACGAACAATAGATGTATTTTGCTGCATAAAGAACTACCTTAAGGTGTGATAAATATAATGTAATTATGTTAATATTATTGTACAACCAAATTTTTACACACTACTGTAATTGCTATCTTTGTATATATGAAAACCATTGATCCAAAAGCAGTAAGTACAAGGCAGTTACATGGTTATATGTTAGGAGCGGTAACACCAAGACCAATTGCTTTTGCTAGCACAATAGATGTAGCGGGTAATGTAAATCTATCGCCTTTTAGCTTTTTTAATGTATTTAGTGCCAACCCACCAATCATGATTTTTTCTCCTGCTAGGCGTGGGCGTGACAACACTACAAAGCACACCTATGAAAATGTGCTGCAAGTAAAAGAGGTGGTTATCAACATTGTAAATCATGCTATTGTACAACAAATGTCTCTCTCTAGTACAGAATATGGCAAGGGGGTCAATGAGTTTGAGAAAGCAGGATTAACTCCCTTAGCCTCTCAAACGATAAAACCTCCTAGGGTGGCTGAGTCTCCGGTGCAGTTTGAGTGTAAGGTAAATAAAGTAATTTCTTTAGGAACAGAAGGGGGTGCAGGAAATTTAGTGATTTGTGAAGTACTTAAAATGCATATCAACGAAGCTATTTTGGATGTCAATGGCAATATAGACCCCGTACAATTAGATACAGTTTCAAGAATGGGTGGTAACTGGTATGGCAGAGCAAAACAAGGGATGTTTGAAATTCCAAAACCTTTATCCACTCTTGGTATTGGTTTTGACCAATTGCCAGAGGCTGTTTGTACAAGTAAGTTTTTAACAGGAAATGACCTTGCCATGTTGGCAAATGTTGAGGTTTTACCAAAGGGCGCAAAGGATATAGTAAATCTAGAACAGCAGGTAGCACAAGGGGCTCAAAAACGATTAGTTTTGGATGATATACAGGGTGCTTGG
>CATEMS010000190.1 GCA_949507465.1 Flavobacteriaceae bacterium | reverse complement strand
TTGTGAGTGTCTGGAGACGGGTCTGTAAAGAGTCTATCATAAAGTCTCACCTCAACCTCAATAGCTTTGTTTATTGCCACCCAGTGCAGAGTCCCTTTTACTTTGCGCAAACTCTCTAAAGAGCCGCTACCGCTTTTACTTTTGGGGTCATAGGTGCAGTAAATTTCTGTAATGTTTCCATGTTGATCTTTTGCACAGCTCTCTGCTTTTATGATATAAGCATTTTTAAGGCGCACCTCTTTGCCTAGTTTAAGTCTAAAAAACTTTTTATTAGCCTCTTCCCTAAAGTCTTCTCGCTCTATGAAAATTTCTTTAGAAAATGGAACCTGTCTTGAACCCGCAGAGGGGTCTTCTTGATTATTTTCTGCCTCTAGCCATTCTATTTTACCTTCTGGGTAGTTGGTGATAACTACTTTTATTGGGTCTAAAACCGCCATCACCCTATTTGCTTTTTTATTTAAATCTTCTCTAACGCTAAACTCAAGCCTAGAAACGTCAATTAGATTGTCGCGTTTGCCTACTCCAATTCCTTGCACAAAGTTTTTGATAGATTGAGGTGTGTATCCTCTTCTTCTTAAACCAGAAATAGTTGGCATCCTTGGATCGTCCCAGGAGTCTACAACACCTTGTTCAACGAGTCTAGATAATTTACGCTTACTCACTACCGTATGGCTTAGGTTTCTGCGCGCAAATTCTCGTTGCTTTGGGCGCAACTTTGATGGCTCAACAAGTTGATCTAAAAACCAATCATATAATTCTCTGTGAGGTAAAAATTCAAGGGTGCAAAAAGAATGTGAAATTTGTTCAATGTAATCGCTCTCTCCGTGAGTCCAGTCATACATTGGAAAAATCTTCCAGTTGGTTCCTGTTCTGTGATGAGACGTATGAAGAGTTCTGTATATGACCGGGTCCCTCATAAGCATGTTGGTGGATTGTAGATCTATCTTGGCGCGAAGCACGTGGGCCCCTTCTGGAGCCTCTCCTGTTTTCATTTGATTGAAAAGCGCTAGGTTTTCTTCTACAGATCTTTCTCTATATGGGCCCGCAACACCTGCCTGGGTTGGGGTTCCTTTTTGTTGTGCTATTTCTTCACTAGACTGAGAATCCACATAGGCCTTGCCTTGCTTAATTAATATCAAGGCCCAAGAATGTAATTGATCAAAATAGTCACTAGCATAACATTCTTTGGCCCACAAGTAGCCTAGCCACTGAATGTCTTTTTTTATGGCATCAACGAAACGCTGCTCCTCCTTGGCTGGGTTTGTGTCATCAAAACGCAGGTTAACAGGGGCGTTGTATTTTATTCCTAAACCAAAATTAAGACATATAGAAGAGGCGTGACCAATGTGTAGGTATCCGTTTGGCTCTGGTGGAAACCTAAAACACAAAGAATCCTTTGTGTGTGTCGTTTTTAGATCCTCTTCTATGATTTGCTCAATAAAATTGAGTGTCTCTTTCTCTTCAGCCATTGTATATTGTGTTTTTAAACAAAGCACAAAGGTACGGATTCTAGTTAAAAAGCAATGATTGTGTGGGGCTATCTAAACACATAATTTTATCTTTACAAAAACCACATAATATGAGTTGTATTGAGTTAAAAGATATTCGTATATATGCCCACCACGGATGTTTGAGTGAGGAAGAAAAAATAGGATCTCAATATCTAGTAGATTTAATGGTAGCGTGCGATTTAGCAAAAGCTTCCAAAACAGACGCCTTAGAAGACACAATAGACTATGTAGGGCTTCATGCTATTGTTAAAGAACAAATGGCTGTAAGGGCAAAACTTCTAGAGACCGTTGGAGATAGAATTATTAACGCCGTTTTAACCAGCTTTCCTGGGGTAAGTAGCGTTCGTGTAACTGTCTCTAAATTAAACCCACCTATTGGCGGAGATGTAAAGCAGGTGAGTGTTACCATGACTTCTTAAATAGATAATTTCTACGTTTCGTTATTGTTCTAAGGTCTAATCTTATATATTTGCGTTCTGAAATTTAGCAAAGTAATAGCTTCAGTATAAAAGGCATCATGGCCGAGTGGCTAGGCAGAGGTCTGCAAAACCTTCTACAGCGGTTCGAATCCGCTTGATGCCTCAAACACCTTCAGTGAAAACTGGAGGTTTTTTATGCAATGCCTTGATTTTTAGGAATTGATTTTAATCTCTATTTTTTGTAGGTTTTTTGTTACCTCAGACGGGAGTACGCCTTGAAACAACATAAAAACACCAAAAAACACAATTAATATACTCACCCATTTTTTTGTTTTAATGATAACTCGGGGAGTTAATTTGTGTTTTAATTTCTTAGCAGCCGCAATTTTTAATAAGTCAGTACAGAAAAAAACAGACAACACCGTTGCTAAAAACAATAACACTCCATTTTCTGAACTCGTTAGGGCATTTGCCGCTATAATTGTAAGCACCCATCCCGAGAGAACGCCAAAGTTTACAAAATTGAGTAAAAAGCCTTTTAAAAATAAGCCTCCTAAATTTTTTTTAACAGGTACCCCGTAGTGCTCTCTTACAATTTGAATAAAGTTTTTAGCCGTTCTTATATAAGAAATGATGCCATATGCTATTAATATAACACCTCCAAAAACAAGTAACCCTGGGTCATCTTTTACGTGTTTTAAAATTTTTGAGGTGCTAAAATAAGCGATTACGATAAAAAAAACATCTGCAGATAAGGCGCCAAAATCAAAAAAAACAGCAGCTTTAAATCCTTTGGTTATACTTGTTTCAATTAAGGTGAAAAAAATAGGTCCTATCGCGAAAGCAAGAATAAAACCATATAAAGCAGCATATGTTAATCCATCAAACATAAGGTGTGTTGTATTTTATAAAAAAATTTATGTTTACTCGTGTTCCTAGTTTTGTTCTAGCATAGTAAAATCTAGTTGTTTTCTTACTAAATCAGCATTTTTTACCCGAACCAATACTTGATCTCCTAAGGTAAACGTGCGTTGGGTTTTTCTACCTACCACAGCGTATTGTTCTTGAATAAACTCATAATGATCGTCTCGCATATCTTGAATCCGGACCATCCCCTCACATTTATTAGATATAATTTCTACATAAATTCCCCACTGAGTGACCCCGCTAATAATTCCTGAAAAGTCTTGATCCTGATGATCCTGCATGTATTTAACTTGCATGTATTTAATACTATCTCTTTCTGCTCTAGCCGCCAAGGACTCTTGCTCGCTACTATGCCTGCAATTTTCTTCAAAAGATTCTTGTTTTGCTGTGGGGTTTTTATCAAGATAATGTTGTAATAATCTATGAACCATTACGTCAGGATACCTGCGAATAGGAGAAGTAAAATGAGTATAATAATCAAAAGCTAAACCGTAATGACCAATATTATTTGTGGTGTATACCGCTTTACTCATTGTACGAATAGCAAGCGTATCTACCATATTTTGTTCTTTGGTTCCTTGTACATTTTTAAGTAATGTGTTCATAGACTGAGCAGTGGATTTTTTATCCCTTGTATCGAGTTTATAACCAAATTTCTTTATTATTTTTTCTAACGCTCCTATTTTTTCGTCATCGGGTTGGTCATGAACTCGATATACAAATGTTTTTTTTGGGTTTTGTTTTCCAATAAATTCTGCCACACTTCTATTGGCAAGTAGCATAAATTCTTCAATTAACTTATTAGCGTCTTTACTTTCTTTAAAATAAACACCTTCTGGATTATTTGTGGCGTCAAGCTTGAATCTAACCTCTACTTTATCGAAAGAAATAGCCCCATTATTCATTCTTTTTTTACGAATAATTTTAGCCAACCTATCCATTTCTAATATTGCTTTTGCAATTGGCTTTTTAACAGAGTAAGAGGAATTAGTAATAGAAATATCTGCTGGTATACTGGTTTGTAAAGCCGAAGGGTTATCTTGGTTTGTTTCTATGATGTGCTGCGCTTCTTCATAAGCAAACCGAGCATCACTATAGGTAACTGTTCTTCCGAACCACTGCTTTATAACTTCTGCCTTATTGTTAATTTCAAACACTGCAGAGAAGGTATATTTTTCTTCATTTGGTCGTAGCGAACAGGCTCCATTACTTAAAATTTCAGGCAACATAGGAACCACTCTATCTACTA
>CATEMS010000189.1 GCA_949507465.1 Flavobacteriaceae bacterium | reverse complement strand
ATTGTCTTCACCTGTTGCACCCCAACCTGGCGTGTTTTTTACCAAATAGTCAGGAACTGCAGGAGCCTCATTTTCCATATTGAGTCCAGACTTTTTTACATACCAAGCACGGAACGGCATGCGCACATACCCTTTTGATAAACCATATCCTCCTGTAGAGATAACTGCCCCAAAGGTGGGCTGACCCACTAATTTACCAATTCCTAAATTTTTATACGCATGTGAAAATATTTCTGCATTAGAATAACTATTCTCATTACATAAAGCCACTGTGGGTTTTGTATTCACTGATAAAATTGCCCGCTCGTTGAAAGGGTAATTACCCTGAAATTTTTTATTCTCTTTCTGTAAGTTGCTTGCAGCACCTCTTGGTATGGTATAGGCATGTTGGTCTACATTTAAAACAGCCATTAAACGATCTGTGGTCCAACCTCCGCCGTTGTATCGAACATCAATCACAATTCCTTTTTTACCGTATCCACTGGCCTTTAGCTCGCGTTCAAAACGCTCAAAACTTGGAGCGTTCATTCCTCTGATATGAATATACCCTAGCTGTCCGTTAGAGTATTTTTTTACCAATTCACTTCTAGATGCCACCCAAGCCTCGTATTGAAGGGTTCTTAAAGAACTAGAAGTTCTAACAACAACATCTGTTGCGTCACTTTTGGTTAATAACACCTCATCACCTTTAGAGTTTTTTAATAAACTATAAAAATTAGTGTTTTTACCGATGGGTGTTCCATTAACCCTAGTGATGATATCTCCAACTTTCAAATTTACTTTTGATGTATTTGCTACTGAATTTTCAAGCACATAGGCAACTTGAACTCCATTTTTAACATGCTTTACCTCAAGGCCTAACAAGCCTATATTATCGCTATTTTTACGCTCAGAGGTTTGTGCTCTATACCCCATGTGGCTTGCATTTAATTGACCTAACAGTAAATTATACACAAAACTATAATCTTGCTCAGTGCTCGCTTTTAATGCCAATGGTTTGTATTTTTTAATCAAAGACTCCCAATTGTAGCCATGAAAATTAGGGTCATAGAAACCCATAGTTAGCACACGAGTTCCTTCTTGGTAAATTTGTTGATTCATGGCAGCAAAATCTTCTTTATAGGTTGCTACATGAGCCAAAGAGGTAATTTTATCGTCCTTGGGGTTCAATTTTTTTAATTTACCTGACCCAGTAAAATAAAAGGTACCATCAATATCTGCAACCCTCCCTACTTTAGAAGTTCCTTTTATAGCCTTAGGTTCAGATCCGTCTAATTTGACTTTAAAAAAACTTCGTTTATTAGTGGATGGATCTGTTGCAGAGTAATACACATATTTACTCTTTGGACCAAACATACCCCCAAACTCATCGTCTGGTAATTTGGTAATTCTTGAGAGCCTATCAAAAATTCTTTCTGTATCTATAGTTACCTGTATCTGCTTTTCTTCCTCTTTATCTTTGGAATCTGTATCAGCCTTTTTTTCTGTGTAATAGTCTCCATTTTCTCTATCTGTTTTAGATCGTTCCCAATCCTGCTTTTGCAGCCAAACCATCCAAACATCATAATCTATTCCGCCACGGTTTCCACTTCTATTAGAAGAAAAAGCTAATTTTTTACCGTCTGGACTCCAAACGGGAGCTCTATCACTTCTTGGATGCATAGAAACGTTAAACTTATCGTTTAAATTCTCTACAGATTGTATAAAAATTTCGCTATCAAAGTCTAAGTCTTCCTGAGAATAAGCAATATACTTGTTGTCTGGACTCCAACTTACATCCTCTGGCGCTGCCCATCCAGAGGAACAGGCTTTGTCATTGGAGATAACTCCATCCTCTACATCTGCCAACATTAGGGTTCCTCTACCTACTTTGTAAACTAATTTTTTGTGGTCTGGGGAGACCACCATATCATATACATCTTCTTTAGAGCTTGTGAGTTTTGTGATGGTAATCTTTAAACTCCTCTCTAATCCTACCAGAGTATCCTTAGAAACAGCTTTATATATCTCATTATGGCCGTCTCTGTCAGAAACAAATAGCAACTCTGTATCACTGATCCATTGAGGATTTCTATCTCTGTAGAAATGATTACTTACATTATTAGAATTTTTTCTGTCCT
>CATEMS010000188.1 GCA_949507465.1 Flavobacteriaceae bacterium | reverse complement strand
TTTTTTCTAGGTGGTATACTCTCGTGGTAGGGCAATTTACTTTTGATGAATGGGCAGTAATAACGGTGGTATGTAGTTGCCTTTTTTGTGTACTTTTTATAGGGTATTATTTTGCCTCTATGGAAAAGAAAAAAAGGTTGTTTTTTACTACTGCAATGCTTAGCGGTTGTTTTTTTATTTTGACCTTTACCATGGCATCTGTTAGCTATAATGATCTTCAAAACAATGTATTTGCGATTGTTTTCTCACAAGAGACAGACCTTAAATCAGCCCCAAAAAATAACAGCGATACCGTCTTTGTGATTCATCAAGGCACTAAAATAAAGCTTTTAGAGAGCGATGGTCTATGGAGTCGTATCGCTATTGTAAATGGCATAGAGGGCTGGATGCCCACCTCAGATTTCAAAAAGCTATAACCTTTCACAAAGTAGGGTGGATGGGTTAATTTGAATCTTGTTCTTGATTGGCTGATTCCTTTTTTTGTGTATTATTTTGAAGCTTGTCTACCTCTTCTAAGATGTTTGGTAATAGCAAAGGGCCAATCATGGCAAGGGGCTTATAAAGTAAAGATGATTCTTTCTTTTGTGAGGGTATAAGAAGCCCACTGATATGGGTAGAAGCGTTTATAAACATAAAAATAACACTACATATAAATCCTAACTTTAGTGTATTAAATACACCTCCAAGTAGTTTATTAACAAGTCCTAAGGCTGCAAAATCTGCAATTTTTGTTAGAATTTTACCTGCAAGATTAACCACAATGAGTATGATCAAAAAGGTAATCCCAAAGGCAGTTAGATTGATTGCTTGAGGATTCCACAAGAGTTTTTCGGACAACAAGTCTGCTGCAAAATGAGAAAAATGGATGGCTCCATACACACCCGCAATCAAGCCAATTAAAGAAGCAAGTGTAGCAAAAAGCCCTTTTCTTATGCCCCGGTAAAAAGCATAGATGAGTATAATACCTAAAACAATGTCAATGCTGTTCATGTAGATTATTTTGTTTTAAAGATATAAAAACCCTAAGGACGAACCAATGGTTCGTTTTTAAAGCAAAGAAGTTACCTTTACAAAAAGTATCTGAAGGATACAATTGGGTTTTTATATCACAGTATATGGCAAGAGATGAGCAATTAAAACAAAGATGGGAGGCAGTAGTGGCCTTTTTAAGCAACCGTTTTGCAGATGGAGATTCCCTGGATTTGGATGCCATTATTTATTTAGTAGGGGTTCAGGAGTTGGGGCAACTTCATAAAAAATTTAAAAAAGATGAGAAAGTAAATCTAATGCATATTGCCATTTGTCGTTTGCTAGAACCTTTTGGTTATTATGAATTTGAGTATTTTGATAGCGCAGGCTGGCCTCATTATAAGATACTTGAACAATTACCCCCTCTAAAGCCGGGAGAGCAAACCCTTTTAATGAAGGAGGCTATTGTTCTTTATTTCTTAGAAAAAGAGGTCATACAATAATCAAAACCATTACAACGATTAGCACAAATTTGCAATTGTATGTGAAGTACTTTCTGTAATTTTGTGGTATTGAATGTTATATTATGATAGATAAAATCAAAGAACATATTGCACATGTAGAAGCTTTTTCTGCCACCACTCTAGACCAGGTAGAAGCCTTCAGAATTAAATACTTGGGGAGCAAAGGTTTAATAAAAGAGTTTTTTGCGGCATTTAAAGATGTTAGTAATGACCAAAAAAAAGAATTTGGTCAAGCCATTAATACCCTAAAAAATACGGCGCAAGAAAAAGTAAACAGCCTTAAACTGGCAATTGATACAACACCTCAAACTGCAGGGGTTTATGGTGATTTATCACGTCCTGGAAGCCCCATCACATTAGGGTCAAGACATCCTATATCTATCGTAAAAAACAAGATTACCAGTATATTTTCTAACATAGGGTTCAATGTAAGTGAGGGACCAGAAATTGAAGATGACTGGCATAATTTTACTGCTTTGAATTTGCCTGAATACCATCCAGCTAGAGACATGCAGGACACCTTTTTTGTCCAAACCAATCCAGATGTGTTACTTCGCACACACACCAGTTCAGTACAGGTGCGTTATATGGAAGATCACAAGCCCCCCATCAGAACTATTTCTCCTGGCAGAGTGTTTAGAAATGAAGCAATTTCTGCTCGCTCTCATTGCTTTTTTCACCAAGTAGAGGGATTGTATGTAGATAAAGATGTGAGTTTTGCTGATTTGAAACAAACGCTTGAATTTTTCACCTCTGAAATGTTTGGAAAATCTAAAATTAGGTTACGCCCTTCTTATTTTCCTTTTACAGAGCCTAGCGCTGAGGTTGATGTGTATTGGGGGCTTGAGACAGAAACCGATTATAAAATCACAAAAGGAACTGGTTGGCTTGAAATTATGGGTTGCGGAATGGTAGATCCTAATGTGCTTAAAAATTGTGGGATAGATCCTCAAATATACAGTGGCTTTGCTTTTGGTATGGGTATAGACCGTATTGCAATGTTATTGCACCAAATTCCAGACATCCGAATGTTCAGTGAAAATGATGTTCGTTTTTTACAGCAGTTTAAAAGTGCTGATTAATTTTTAAAACAAGCCCTTGAAAAAAGACATTGATTTTCCCAAGGTTGAAAATGTATATGTTGCCGCAGTGTATGAGTTACACCAAGATTACAATACGCATGACTGGAACATATATATAATAAATGATAACCCCACTCCAATTGAAACTGTACTGATTATAGCCCAAGGCTATACAGAGAAGAAAATGACTGCTGCAATGCGTAAAACTGTTGCAATGATACCCGCTAAAGGGTTTGCAAAAATCGAATATATAGACAAGAGTGTGTTTGGCTTAGATAATTTTTTTACCATCACTTATTTTCTCCAAAATAAGATGTATGACAAACGCTTTGAGTTTCCAAGAAATAGCATTAAGAAGGATCAAAGAACAACCATTCCTGTGATGGCTCAAAAAGGAATTCTTGCAATTTAATCCAAAGACAGGTAACCCCTTGGCAGCAGTTAATTTAATTTATCTGTAAGTTTTTTGAAGACTTTTTTTGGATTTTTGTTCTCATACAAAATGCTGTACATTGCCTTTATTATGGGTGTTTTCGCCTTATTTTCTGTTCTGTTGTTATTTAACATGTAGGCGCTTTTTGTGGCGTAGTACCCCTCTGCAACCATGCTCATTTCCAGCTGAGCGCTTTTCACGGTATATCCCTTGCCAATCATGTTTCCAAACATTCTGTTTCTACTAAAGACAGAATATCCCGTTACCAATAAATCTCCCAAGTAAGCAGAATCATTAATATCACGTTTCATTTTATGTACCTTATTTACATAGCGTTTCATTTCTCTAATGGCATTACTCATCAGTACGCTCTGAAAATTATCTCCATAGCCAAGCCCATGGGCTATACCTGCAGCAATGGCATAAATATTTTTGAGCATAGCAGCATACTCTGTTCCCATGACATCATCGCTTATGTTACACTTTATGTAATCACAACTAAGATATTTGGAAACAATAGCTGCTTTTGCCTCATCTGCACAAGCAATGGTAAGGAAGGACAATCGCTCTAGGGCTACTTCCTCTGCATGGCAAGGACCTGATATAACACCAATATCATTAAAAGCAACATTAAGGTAGGTATTAAAGTGCTCTCCCACTATCAGGCTGCTTTCTGGAACAATACCTTTTATGGCAGATATCA
The DNA here is from genome assembly GCA_949507465.1 of Flavobacteriaceae bacterium. Classification (GTDB taxonomy): domain Bacteria; phylum Bacteroidota; class Bacteroidia; order Flavobacteriales; family Flavobacteriaceae; genus CATEMS01. The sequence continues at coordinate 875 of CATEMS010000188.1, read as the reverse complement.
CGACCTTCCCATCAAGAGGTATTTTTAGCTTTTCTAATTCTTGGTGTATAAATGCAGAAGGAATTACAAAAATAAGGTAGTCTGCATAGGTAACCATCTGGTTGATGTCGTTGCTAAGTATTAATTTATCGGTATTAAACTCAACAGCGCTAAGATAGTTTGGGTTGTGTTGTTCTTTTTTTATGTAATTGCTGGCTTCAACATTACGCATGTACCAGCCAACTTGATCAAGATTTTCACATAACATTTTCACAATCGCAGTTGCCCAACTACCCCCTCCAAACACAGCAAACTTTGGTGAATTTTCCATTATTCATTTTTTTTGATGGCTGTAAATGTAAACAATTATACCTAAAGCATACAATAGGTTTGATGCCCAGCAAGCTCCATCAAAGTATTTTTAAAGTCAGAGATCAACAAGATATTTTATTGGATTGTATACATTTAAAACCTAAAGTTATTTCATATCTCGTATATTTGTTATACCCTTTTTAAGACAATGCTCTTATACAAGATAGAAGCAACTTAACAAGGCATTCGTTACTAGATTTAGTACCTCTATAGCGACGTTATTCTTTGTAGTGATGCAGTATGAATGCTTCAAAGAACAACACGACCAAAAAACAACAATTAACGTACTTTAATTAGTACAAAAATTTAAGAACGCATACTATGAAACAAAGTATCAAAGACTTTATTGCAAGTGAAGAACAGTTAAATCCAAACGAGCCAGAATTTTTACAAGCAGTAACTGAAGTTGCAGAGGCGGTAATTCCGTTTATTGAGAGTAATGAAAGATATCAAGGCCAAAAATTATTGGAACGTATGGTAGAGCCAGAGCGTACCATTATGTTTCGCATCCCTTGGACTGATGA
>CATEMS010000187.1 GCA_949507465.1 Flavobacteriaceae bacterium | reverse complement strand
ACCAATGTAGCGCTCAATGTTATCTTTTTTATCATATTTATTGCCTTTGCTTTTTCGTTTTTTGGATACTATGAAATTACACTTCCACAGTCTTGGAGTAATAAAATGGATGATAAAGCCAATAGCATTGGCGGGATCATAGGTATTTTCTTTATGGCTCTTACACTTGCCATCGTTTCTTTTTCTTGCACAGGACCTATTTTAGGTTCTCTGTTGGGCGGTTCTTTGTCAAGTGATGGCGGCGCCATGCAATTATCAATGGGAATGGGAGGATTTGGATTGGCTTTAGCCTTACCCTTTGCCTTATTTGCTTTGTTTCCAAATTGGTTAGATACCCTGCCAAAAAGTGGTGGTTGGCTAAATACTGTAAAAGTTGTTTTGGGTTTTGTTGAGTTAGCCCTGGCTTTTAAATTTCTGTCAAATGCAGATCTAGTAGAACACTGGGGACTATTAAAAAGAGAGGTGTTTATTGCCATTTGGGTACTATGTTCTCTTGGTCTTGCCTTGTATCTGTTTGGCTTTATAAGCTTCCCGCACGATGGTCCTAAAAAGAAGAAACTTCCGCTTGGAAATGTCATAGTAGGTGTTGCAAGTATTTGTTTCTTTTTGTACTTACTGCCTGGTCTTTCTAACACGAAATATTCTAATTTAAAGCTATTGAGTGGTTTTCCACCTCCTATGTTTTATAGCCTTTATGATAAAGAGGACCTTGGCATTACAGGATTTAAAGATTTTTATGAGGGCTTAGCAGAGGCTAAAAAAACAAATAAGCCTATCATGATAGACTTTACTGGATGGGCTTGCGTGAATTGTCGTAAAATGGAGGAGCAGGTTTGGACAAGAGATGATATATATTCTGTGATTACTCAGGATTATATTTTGGTATCACTTTATGTTGACGATAGAAAAAAACTTGATACCAATGCTACTTTCAATTTTCAAAAACCAACGGGTGGCACCAAGGAAATAAAAACAGTGGGCGATAAGTGGGCTACATTTCAAACCGTTAATTTTAAAAATAATTCTCAACCTTACTATATTTTAATAGACACAGACTTTACTCTATTAAATAAACCATTGGGTTACACCCCAGACCCAGATGCATATTTGGAGTGGCTTAGAGAAGGATTAGATAATTTTTCAAATATTACTCTAAACTAAGTAGGTATTTTTCACCTCTGTTTAGTTTAGTGCATGTGTTGTACTATTTATTTTGGTATTTTTGCCAAAATATCATACAACAATATGCACATACAAAAGATTATTTTTTTTCTTTTTTGTTTTTGGACTACAACACTCTTTACACAAGAATTACCTCCTATAACAAATTATTCTACAGAGGTATATAAAGCAGGAACCCAGAATTGGTCTATCACACAATCTGCCAAAAAATTTATATATGTCGCTAATAATGAAGGACTTATGGAGTACAATGGTTCTTCTTGGTTTTTGTATCCATCACCAAATAATACCATTGTTAGATCTGTTTGTGCTTTAGATAATAAAATTTATACTGGAAGCTACATGGAATTTGGGTACTGGGATTCTGGCACAAATGGTAAGCTTAGTTACACTTCACTCACTACAACATTAGATGTTACCCTTATCGAAGATGAACAATTTTGGAGTATTACTCCTTACAACAAATGGATTTTATTTCAATCTTTAACAAGAATATACATTTACAACACAGAGGATAGCAGTATTAAAGTCATTAATTCTGACAACACCATACACAAACTCTTTAAGGTAGATCAAGAGATTTATTTTTATGAAATAAATAGTGGTCTGTTTACTATTGAAAACGGGATCAAAAAGAAACTATTTGATGCCAAGAAGTTCAACAATGATATTGTTGTGCAAATTTTATCTGTAGCTAACAAAACACTTGCTGTGACTGAAAATAGCGGTCTATTTCAAATAGATATTTCAAGCGTTACCCCTTGGCCAATATCACTAGATAGTGAGATTAGGCAGGCAAGTATTTACTCAGCTCTTTCTCTTTTTGACGGTACTTTTCTGCTAGGTACTATTGGTAGTGGTGTGATTCATCTATCTGAAAATGGAGAGCAACTCTTTAGCATAAATAAATTCAGTGGCCTTGGAGATAATACTGCCTTGTCTTTGTTTGAGGATAGTAGCAGCAATCTATGGGTGGGTCTAGACAATGGTCTTGATTGCATCAACTTACAATCTCCTTATTTAAATTACACAGACAGAGTTGGCGCCTTGGGTACAACCTATGCATCGATAGTTTTTGACAACAATTTGTATTTAGGAACCAATCAGGGATTGTTTTACAAGCCCTTTAATACAAATGATCCTTTTACCCTCATTCGAGGCACTGAGGGACAAGTTTGGTGTCTTGCGAATATCAATGACACCCTTTTTTGCGGGCATAACAAAGGTACTTTTCAAATAGAGGGTTCTTCTGCAACCCTAATTGCAAATCAGATGGGGACCTGGTCCATAAAACCAAGTCAAAAAAACAAAGGGTCTATACTAATCCAGGGAAATTTTGATGGCTTACATATCTTACACAACATTAATGGCAAATGGGAATATCGCAACAAAATTAAAGGCTTTGACATTTCTTCAAAACATTTCGAATTTTCTTCAGATTCCACTCTTTTAATAAGTCATGAATACAAAGGGGTTTATTCTCTAACACTCGATTCTGCATACACCCATGTTAAGAATATCAAGACATACAACTCTGTCAGTAAAGGATCAAACTCTAGTATTGCCTCTTTTTATGGCCGTATTTTGTATGCAAACGAGGAGGGTGTTTTTGCCTTAGATACAAGCGCTGATGAGTTTGTAAAAGAGGAGCGTTTGAGCACTATTTTTTCGAAAGAAACATTTGTTTCTGGAAAATTAGAGACCAATGTTCCTGAAATGTTATGGTTTTTTACAAAAGATGGGATGACCTATGTTACTAAAGAGCCCTTTAGTGACTCCTATACAATTAAAACCATGGAAATACCTGCATCGCTTAGAAATCAAAAGAAGGGATATGAAAATATTACAAAAGTAGGTTTGCAGGAGTATCTTTTTGGTACTTCAAATGGCTATATGCTTGTAAACACCAAAGATGCCAAGCAACATAATTTTAAGGTTTCTCTTAACACCATCTATGTAGGAGAATCAAAACAGGATGCAGTTGCCATAGAGCGAGAAACAAACGTGTTCAATCCAAACGATAATTGCTTCGTGTTTGAATATTCTGTAGCACAGTACAATGCTTATAAGGTTACAGAATTTCAATACCTACTTGACAATGGTGCTGAAGCCTCTTGGAGTGATTGGAGCACAGACACTTCTATTTCTTTTGAAAATTTGGGTTATGGAGACTATGATTTTTTTCTAAGGGCGCGGGTTAATAATGAGATCCAGGAGAGTGAGGCGAGTTACTCCTTCACTATAGAAAGACCCTGGTATTTTTCTTACATCTCCATTTTTCTGTATGTTTTTGGATTTGTTTTCTTTTTTATACTGGTCAACGCTTGGTATAAGAGATCATACAGGTTGGAGCGAAACAGATTGTTAGAAAAAAGCAGCAAAGAAATTGCTTTGAAAGAACTTGAAACTCAAAAACAAATCATTCAACTAAAAAATGAAAAACTACATCAAGAGATTGAGGCTAGAAATAGAGAGTTGGCTGTTTCTACAATGAGCATGATAAAGAAAAACAATGTGCTCAATGATTTTAAGAAAGAACTCTTACAATATTCTGAAATAGAATCAATTGCTCCTTTGATTAAAAAAATAAATAAATCTTTAAATGACAAAGATGACTGGGAGTTTTTTGAAGAAGCATTCAACCATGCAGATAAAGATTTCTTTAAAAAGGTAAAGAGTTTGCACCCCAACCTGACTGCAAATGATTTGAGATTTTGTGTTTATTTAAGATTAAATTTGTCCTCTAAAGAAATTGCGCCACTTCTTAATATATCTCACAGAAGTGTCGAAATTAAACGATATAGGTTGCGCAAAAAAATAAATTTGAATGCCAAAGTAAACCTTAACAACTATTTTATTGATTTAAAATAACTACAACCTTTACTTTTTTAGCTACAACATTACCACAACATATAACTTTTTTACTACCAACAGCCATTTTTTAAATCAATTGGTTTATCGTGTTAAAATCGTAATATATGCTAGGTATTATTGCAATATTCATACTTTAGTCTGTTTGATTTAAAGATGTAGTTATTTTGTATAGTTTTTATTAACATAATCTTATTTTTTCTGTCTTATATTGCAGTAAAATTATATTGAATGAAACATATTAGTATTTTTATAGCAATTCTGTGTTTTGGTTTTATAGCTAACGCTCAAAACTTCTCTGTAACAGGAACTATTGTAGAACAAAACCAAAACATTCCTCTTTTGGGAGCTACCGTTTTGGTAAAAGGAACCCAAAATGGGGTCACCACAGATTTTGATGGAAATTTTAAAATTGACGATGTATCCATAAATGACATACTTGTTGTGTCTTATGTTGGATTTGCTACTTCAGAAACAACCATTACATCACAAAGTAATCTTCTTATTTCCTTAGCCCCAGATGTAGACTCCTTGGAGGAGGTTCTTATTGTGGGATATGGTACCCAGCGTAAAAAAGAAATTACAGGTGCTGTATCTGTGGTATCTAGTGAGACCATCGAAGATTTAAAACCTACAAGGATTGAGCAAGCCCTTCAAGGGCAAGTTGCTGGGGTGCAAATAACCCCTGGATCTGGAGCTCCTGGTAGTGGATTGGATATTAAAATTCGTGGTATTGCCACCAATGGAGATAGCAGACCCCTTATACTTCTAGACGGAAATGTTATTGAAGATTTAAGTGTTGTTAATCCTTCAGATATAGAATCTATAAACGTTTTAAAAGATGCTACTGCAGGTATATATGGAGTAAGAGCTGCCAATGGTGTGATCCTTATTACAACTAAAAGTGGTAGTTATGATTCTGAAATCAAATTTGATTTTAAATCTTACTACGGAATTCAAGAAACCACGCGCAAAATTCCTGTTTTAAACGCAACAGAATATGCGGGTCTTGTAAATGAGGCTAGAATTAATAATGGTGAAGCGCCGCTTTTTAATAATGTTGGATCTTTAGGTCAAGGCACAGATTGGCAAGACCAGGTCTTTGAAGCAGCACCCATATACAATGCAGATATTACAGTATCTGGCGGTACAGAAAACGGACGTACTTCTTTTAGCGCCTCTTACTTAACACAGGATGGTATTGTTGGCGCAGATAAAGCAAATTTTAATCGCTTTACTTCAAGGCTGAGCCATGATAGAAAAATACTTAAGAAAATTGAATTTAATTCTACCTTGTTATTCTCGGGAATAGAGCGTAAAACATTAAGCGAAAATTCTTTAGGTTCTGTCTTATACAATGCCTTAAACAATGCTCCTACCTTTACGGTTAGAGATGCCGCTGGCAATTTTACTTTGGCAGAGGGATTGGGTAATGAGGTTATCAACCCTCTTGCACAGATGGAGAACACTATTAACAATACAAGGGTCAGAAAACTTAGTGGAAGCTTTAGTGCAAATTATAAATTCTTAGAAAACTTTAAAATTGAATCTAGAATACAGGCCAACTATGCAGAAGTTTTTGGCTTTAGTTATTCACCAGTTGCTTTTTACGGTTCTGGTAAAGTATTTAACATCTCTCCAGACAGAGATATTTTATCTGAGTCTGCTAACATTTTTAGAGATTACACTTTTGATTCTTTTATCAACTACAATAACACTTTTAAAGATGCCCACAAGCTAGATGTTACTTTGGGTACTTCTATTTTTCAAACCACTGGAAGATTTACAGGATTTACAGGAATTAATATACCAGGAGATGATCCTTCTGTGGTATCCATGGAAGATGCAGAGATTGTTACAGACAATTTCCAAAACGGTGGAAACACATTTGACGCAAGACTTCTCTCTTATTTTGCTCGTGTACAATATGACTATAAAGGCAAGTATTTATTCTCTGGTGTGATGAGAAGAGATGGTTCTACTAAGTTTGGACCAGAAAACAAGTTTGGTTATTTTCCATCAGCATCTGCAGGATGGATTGTCTCTGAAGAAGGATTCTTAAATGATAGCAACACATTTGATTTTCTTAAACTTAGAACCTCATACGGTATTTTAGGTAACGATAGAATTAGAGATTTTGGTTTTGAATCACTTCTCAATGGTGAGGGTGCTTATGTGTTTGATGATGAGCTTATCATAGGAACTGCCATTGGAGGCCTTTCCAATCCAGAAATACGTTGGGAAAAGCAATATACCTTTGACGTAGGTGTAGATGCCAAGTTTTTTGATAACAAACTAGATGTCTCTGTAGATTACTTTAACAGACGTACCGAGGACTTACTTATTACCCCTCAAACTTCAGGAATACTGGGTGGTACTGCTCCAGGGTCTGGTGCACCAACTGTAAATGCTGGTTCTGTACAAAACACAGGTTTAGAATTAACCCTTTCTTATAGAAACACTGTTTCTGAAGACTTTAAATACAATGTTAGTTTTAATGCCACAGCATTAGACAACGAAGTATTGGAAGTTAATGGAGATGCAAGTTTCTTACAAGGTGGTTCTTTTGGAGTGGGTCAAGAGGCGCCAGCAAGAATGGAAGCAGGATTGCCAATTGGTTACTTTAGAGGGTACCAAACCGACGGTGTGTTCCAAACCCAAGAAGAGGTAGACGCACATGCCCTCCAAAACAATGCCCAACCTGGTGATTTACGTTTTAAAGATACCAACGGAGATGGGGTGATTACAAACGATGATAAAACCTACCTTGGAGATCCCATAGCAGATGCAACCTTCGGATTAAACTTAGGATTTACCTACAAGAATTTTGATTTTCTTGCCTATGTATTCTCTTCTGTAGGGAATGAAATTGTTCGTAACTACGAGCGATTTCAACCCCTCACCAATAGATCTACAATGTACCTAGACAGATGGACAGGACCTGGCACAAGTAATGATACTCCAAGAGTAACAACGGGTGCTACACAAAACAATCAGTTTTCTGATTTCTTTGTAGAAGACGGCTCCTTTGTAAGGCTTCAAAATTTACAGGTAGGATATACTCTTTCAGATACGTTCCTGGAAGATTACAAGATTAACGAATTACGTTTGTATGTCTCTGCAAGCAACCTTGTGACACTTACAAAGTACACTGGGTATGATCCAACGGGATCAACTGGGCAACCTATTGGTGGCGGTATTGACTATGGTTTTTACCCAACCCCAAAAACATATTTATTTGGTTTACAACTAAAATTTTAATGCTATGAATATAATAAGATATACATACAAAACACTGTTGTTTTTTGGAATAGCTTCTGCATTACTAGTCTCATGTAGTGATGATTTTGTCAATGTTAACTCAGAAGACGAAAATTCAGAAAACTTTTTCAATACAGAAGAAGACTATCAAGAGGCTTTGATTGGAGCCTACGATCTATTACAATCCAGCTATATAAATGTAATGCTAGGAGAAATTGCCTCAGATAACACTCTAGCGGGTGGTGAGAGTGCAACAGACGTTCCAGGAATTCAAGAAATAGATGATATGATACATACTCCTATCAATGATCAATTACGTGATGTTTGGAATTGGATGTATGGAGGTGTTAATAGGGCCAATTACATTTTAGAATTTAAGGATAAGATTGATTTCCCTAACAAACCAAACGTGCTGGGACAGGCTACTTTTTTAAGAGCATACTATTACTTTGAGCTTGTTAAGTTCTTTGGAGATGTTCCACTTGCTGTAGATCAAAGATTATTATTTGGTGATCAAAACACCGTAGATAGAACTCCAGCGGCAGAGGTATATGCTCAAATTGAGTTAGATCTTATTTATGCTGCAGATAATTTACCTCTTACTCAAACTCAAACAGGTAGAGTTACTAAAGGTGCTGCTCAAGCGCTTCTTGGTAAGGTGTATTTATATCAAAATAAATTCACACTAGCAGCTCCAGTTTTAGATGATGTCATTAATAGTGGTGTCTATGATTTGGTTACAGATTACAGTACAATATTTGAAAATGATAATGAGAATAACGTAGAGTCTGTCTTTGAGATACAATACACAGATATAGAAGGTGCTGGTTTTGGATGTTTACAGTGTAGTGAAGGAAACGTTGCCGTTGGTTTTAATGGACCTCGAAACTTTAACGGTCCTTTATTTGAATCTGGATTTAGTTTTAATGTACCTACTCAAGAAGTGTTTGACGCCTTTGATCAAGATGATCTTAGAAGAGATATAGCAATTCTAGATATAGAGGCTTTCGCAGCTGAGTACTCAGATTTTAACAATGGAGCAGGGGTTAGTTTTACAGAAGGTTTTGAACATACAGGGTACTTTAACCGTAAGTATATCCCAAGAGTAGGAGACACCAATATAGGTGACCAAAACTTAACAAACCCAAACAACTACAGAGCGATACGTTTTGCAGATGTTTTATTAATGGGTGCAGAGGCACACAATCAAGGTGATGGTAACGATGCCCTGGCACGTGAGTATCTTAATAGAGTAAGAGAAAGATCAACTCTTGAAGATATAAATGCATCAGGATCTGCGCTAACTCAAGCAATCTATAACGAGCGTAGATTAGAACTTGTTGGTGAAGGCCACCACTTTTTTGATTTAGTAAGAACAGGCAGAGCCGCTCAAGAAATTGACGGTTTTACCGCAGGTAAAAATGAAATATTTCCTATCCCTCTGGTTGAAATTCAATTGGCTGGAAACAGATGGTCACAAAACCCAGGATACTAAAAAATTAAATGATTATGAAAATATCTAAAATATATCCCTTTCTCCTAAGTGCTTTGTTTTTAATTGTTGTACTATCATGCACACAAGAGGACAGGGATACATCATTCACAGATGGTATTGCTTTGCCATCAAATCTTTCTTTATTAGTACAAATAACGCAAGATAATACAGGTACAGTTACCCTTACACCAAGTGGTGAGAGTGTTGCGCAATACACCATAGACTTTGGAGACAACAGTGAGTCAGCAATGGCTGCTCCAGGAGAGTTTTTTACTCATATCTACCAAGAGGGTGTTTATACCGCAACACTAACGGCCACCAATCTTAGTGGTGAAACGGCCTCCATTACTCAAGAGGTAGTTGTTTCTTTCTTGCCGCCACAAAACCTACTGGTTACTATAACGCCTGTTTCTGGAGATTCTTTCTCTATTACAGTGTCTGCAACTGCAGATTTGGCCACAGGATATGAAGTTACCTTTGGAGAAGATCCAGACCAAACACCCACGCCTTTTATGGAAGGTGAATCTGTTGCCTACACCTATTCAAATACAGGGACTTATAGCGTTAGAGTTGTAGCCTTTGCTGGTAGTACAGCAACAGTAGAAAGTACTACGGATGTGGTCATTGAAAATCCAATAACCCTTCCAATAGATTTTGAATCTCAAACTATTGATTACGGCTCAGCCTCTACAGATTTTGGAGGTGCCATTACTTCTTTAATAGACAATCCTGATCCATCTGGCATAAATACCAGTGCAACAGTTGCAGAGTTTTTTAAAGAACCAGGTGCAGAGGTATTTGCAGGAAGCATTCTTGAACTGGGGTCTCCAATAGATTTTACAGAATTACAAGGTATTAGTGTAAAAACATGGTCGCCAGCAGCTGGTCTTACCGTAAAGCTAAAATTAGAGAATGGTACAGATCCAAATATTTCAGCAGAGATTGATGCTACAACAACTCTAGCTAGTACCTGGGAGGAATTAAATTTTGATTTCACAGGATTTACAGATCAAGAGTATTCTAAGGTGGTTATTTTCTTTGATTTTGGGAATGCCGGTACAGGAACAACTTTTTATTTTGACGATATAGAGCAATCTAATGGTATGGATGATGGAGACGGGATTTCACTTCCTATAGATTTTGAACTTCCTGCAGACTCATATTCTTTCCTTGGTTTTGAAGGTGCAGATTCTACCATTGAGATGAATCCAGATATGAGTGGAGTAAATACAAGTAATACTGTCATGCAGACCATAAAAACAGAAGGATCTGTATTTTATGCAGGTACGTTTGTTGACGTTGATACTGCTGTTGATTTTTCAAGCACTGGTAAAATTGGTGTCACTACATGGTCTCCAAAAGCTAATATACCGGTTCGATTGGCTATTGAAAATCAAACAACAGGAAATCAGATATTTGTGGATGTAAATACCACAGTAGAGAACACTTGGGAGACTATGGTCTTTGATTTTGAAACACTTATTGACCCAGCTGTAGATTATAATAGAATTGTAATTTTCTTTGAATTTGTTGTAGATCTTCCTGGAGATGGTTCTACATATTATTTTGATGATATTGAGTTAATAAACTAAAAAACCACAAAAATGAAATATATATATATAATAGGTCTTTTATTGCTAACGGTTGTTTTGGGTTGCCAAAAGGATGATTATGAATTTGGAGACATTGTAACGCCAACAAATATACAAGTAGATGTTACCGTTGCAGATGATAATACAGGTAATGTTACCCTTATACCAACGGCTGACAATGCTATCAATTTTCATGTGATTTTTTCTGAAGGAGCTCAGCCAGTGGTTGTTGGTAATGGTCTTCAGGCAAAAAATAGATACACCCTCCCAGGAGAGTACCAACAGCAAGTGCAGGTTATCGCCTTTGGAAGAGGAGGTGTCTCAAGTAGTGTTGTTATTACACTAGATTTGGATGTTGATGTATTTATTGATCCAGAGGTTCTTCAAATGATTGCTGGTGATGGTTCTAAAAATTGGGTTTGGGACTCATCAAATGCAGGTCATTTTGGAGTAGGAGATCCATTAGAAGATTTTCCTAACTATTTTTCTGCAACTCCCAACCAATTAAATCCTTGTATGTATGATGATGTGTTAACATTCAGCACAGACCTCACCTATACACTTGATACTACAGAAGCTTCCTTTATCAATTGGGCAGAAGTGAAAAGATTTTTCCCAGATGCGAATCCAGGAGAGTTTGCTGATGAGTGTAGAGATATTAACTCTCAAATAGAAACCAATACAACCTTCTCTATTTTAGATATTGATGGTGTTCAAGAATTAGTGGTAACCAATAGTATGTTATCCTACTGGTCTGGTGCAATGTCTTATACTATTTTAGAACTAACCAATGATAAGTTAGTAGTTCGTGGTATTCAAGATCCTTTCGATCCACCAGGAGCTGAACTTGCTTGGTATCACACTTTTGTTCCTCAAGAAGGTTCTGGTGGTGCTGGCGGTGGCGGTGATGATGATTGTGAGACCACAGTAACAGGAGATACGGGTTCTGGTAATTTTGATGTTCTAGTTTGGTCAGATGAATTTAACACAGACGGTCCAGTATGCTCTGGTAACTGGAGTTATGATCTAGGCGCTGGTGGCGGATGGGGTAACAATGAGTCTCAGTTCTATACAGATCGTCCAGAAAATATTAAAGTAGAAAACGGGAATTTAGTAATCACAGCAAAAGCTGAAGAGTTTTCTGGAGCTCAATACACCTCAGGTAGAATTAGATCACAAGATCATTTTGAATTCCAATACGGTCGTGTTGAAATAAGTGCCAAACTTCCAACTGGAAATGGTACTTGGCCAGCTCTATGGATGCTTGGTGCAGACCTGCCAACAAATCCTTGGCCAGGTGCTGGTGAGATAGATATTATGGAACATAGAGGGATTGAGCAGGATCGAATTAAATCTTCACTGCATTTTCCTGGCAACTCTGGTGCTGATGCTATAGGGAGTTCTACACTAATTGATGGTGTGTCAGATAATTTCAATACTTATGAGGTAATCTGGAGTGAGGCAGACATTCGCTTTGCTGTAAATGGATCTGTTTTTTATGTGTTTCCAAATAGCCAGAACCTTCCATTTAATAAAGATTTCTTTTTGATTATCAATGTGGCCATGGGTGGTGATTTTGGGGGTGAGATAGATCCAAATTTCGACCAATCTACTATGGAGGTTGATTACATTAGAGTTTATCAGTAAACATGAAACTAAATAGGTTTTACTTTTTATTTTTCTTTTCGGTGCTTCAATTATTTTCATGTAATGAAAAACAGTTAGATATAACCGACTTTAAAGCAAACGTTTTAAAGAGTACAACCTTATCTGTAGACCAAAAAGTAAGCTTATTACTGGATCAAATGACCCTCGAAGAAAAGATAGGTCAATTAAACCAATACAGTGGTTTTTGGGACTTTACAGGTCCAACCCCAGAGGGTGAAGAAGTTTCCCAAAAAATAAAAAACCTAAAAAACGGTATGGTTGGCTCTATGCTAAACGTATCAGGGGTAGAAGATGTTCTTGCTGTTCAAAAAATAGCTGTAGAGGAGTCAAGATTAGGCATTCCTTTGCTTTTTGGTTTTGACGTTATACATGGTTTTAAAACCATTAGTCCCATACCCATCGCTGAGGCTGCAAGTTGGAATCTAGATGCCATACAGGCCTCTGCTCAAGTAGCCGCCAAAGAGGCATCTGCCTCTGGTATCAACTGGACTTTTGCTCCAATGGTGGATGTATCAAGAGATGCTAGATGGGGCCGTGTTATGGAAGGTGCCGGAGAAGATCCTTACTTGGGTAGTAAAATTGCCAGGGCGAGGGTTACAGGTTTTCAGGGAGATGATTTATCGAGCCCATCAACAATAGCAGCCTGCGCAAAGCATTTTGCTGGATATGGTTTTGTTGAGGCCGGAAGAGATTACAACACCGCCGATGTAGGCACTTCTACCTTGCACAATATAATCTTGCCTCCATTTAAAGCAGCAAAAGAGGCAGGGGTAAAAACATTCATGAATTCCTTTACCGATTTAAACGGAATACCCGCTACAGGAAATACTTATTTGCAGCGTGATCTCTTGAAAAACAAATGGAATTTTGACGGCTTTGTTGTATCTGACTGGGGGTCTATCTCTGAGATGGTTACCCACGGATACGCCAAGGACAAAAAACACGCAGCACAGTTAGCAATTAATGCTGGCTCTGATATGGATATGGAATCCCACTTGTATGTAACACAACTTGCAAGTTTAGTTAAAGAGGGTAAAGTAAGTGAGGCATTTATTGAAGATGCCGCAGCAAGGATTTTAAAAGTAAAATTTGAATTAGGTTTGTTTGATGACCCCTATCTATACTGCAACACAGATCGCCAGGGTAGTATAGTAGGTTCCAAAGCCCTGCATGATTCCGTATTGGATATTGCAAAAAAATCAATTGTTTTATTAAAGAACCAAACGAATATTTTACCACTACCCAAACAGGGTTTACGGATTGCCGTAATTGGCGCTTTGGCTGCAGATAAAACAAGCCCACTGGGTAATTGGACTCTGGCCGCAGATGCTAATTCTGCAGTATCATTACTTGAGGGATTACAAAATTACAAAGGAAATTCAATAGCCTACGCTAAGGGTGCAGATGTAGCTGTTGGGAAAGTTGGGTTTGTGTCTGAATTAGAAATCAACACAACTGACACTTCAGGTTTTAAAGAGGCTGTAAGCCTTGCTAAAAAATCTGATGTCGTAATCATGTCTTTGGGTGAGCATGCCATGCAAAGCGGCGAGGGTAGAAGTAGAGCAAATATAGATCTCCCTGGAGTTCAACAAGAATTACTCGAGACCATTTACGCTGTAAATAAGAATATTGTCTTAGTTCTCAACAATGGAAGACCACTCGCAGTTCAGTGGGCTGCCCAGCACATTCCAACCATAGTAGAGGGATGGCATCTAGGATCTCAAAGCGGGAACGCACTCGCCCAAGTTATATACGGAGATTATAATCCTAGTGGAAAATTACCAATGAGCTTTCCTAGAAGTCTAGGTCAAGTTCCTTTGTATTATAATAACAAAAACACAGGACGTCCTTCCCCAGTGAATCCTGGCGAAGTATTTTGGACGCATTACATAGATCAAAAAAATACTCCTCTGTACCCATTTGGTTATGGTCTTAGTTATACAAAATTTGAGTATGATACGCTTTTAGTCTCAAACACGTATTCAGATAATAAGCAGATTGAGGTTATTGTAGATGTCACAAACATTGGCAAAAGACAAGGTGTAGAAACTGTTCAGCTTTATCTAAAAGACGTGTATGCAAGTGTAATAAGACCTCTTAGATCTTTGAAAGGATTTGAGCAAATTTCTTTACAACCTGGAGAAACTAAAAAAATAACATTTACATTAACAGATAATGAACTGGGCTTTTATGATAATCAAGGAAACTGGTTGGTAGAGCCAGGTAGCTTTGATGTGTTTGTTGGAACAGATTCTACCACTGAAATTAAATCAACTTTTAAAATTTAACAACCTAATATCAAATTATGAAAAAAATTGTAACATTACTTTTATTTATGACTCCTTTTATTGGGTTTTCACAAAATGTACCGATAGATTTTGAAACCGGGGGGCAAGGTGCAAACTGGACCTGGACTGTATTTCAAAACGCTGATAATCCACCTCTAGAATTTGTTTCAAATCCAGATCCTTCAGGGATCAATCAATCCGCAACGGTTGCTAAGTTTACAGCGCGTGACACCAATGCTGGAGCGGCTCCTTTTGCAGGATTAGAAAGCCAACATGGAAGTGATATTGGCACCTTTGACCTAACAGCAGAAAATGCTCTGGTTACTATAATGGTATACAAAACAAAAATTAGTGACGTTGGTATCAAATTTGCGACTCCAACTGGCGGAGCTCAAATGGAAATTAAAGTAGCCAATACCCTAATCAATCAATGGGAGCAAATTAGCATTGATTTTAGCGGGTACATAGGTCTTCCAGAAACAACTGGCTTAGACCAAATTATCGTATTTCCAGATTTTATTCCCAGAACAGCAGACGATATCATTTACTTTGATAATATAACATTTGGAGAAGCTATACCCAATACAATAGGACTTCCTATTACATTAGAGGGTGGCCAAGCTCCAGCATTTTCTGATTTTAATGGCTCTACAACCGTTGCAGTAACAAATCCAGATGCCTCTGGATCTAATACCTCTGCCACCGTTGCACAAAACATTGTGCCAGCTGGTGCTGCATTTGCAGGTGTTAATTTTCCAGTCAATAATATAGACATTACTACAGATAAAGTGTTTAGTCTATCGGTGTGGTCACCACTACCAAATACACCGGTGCTGCTTAAATTAGAGAATGCCTCTGGGGTAAACTCAGAGCGAATAGGGCTTACCTCCTCAGAAAATACCTGGGAAACTATTACCTTTGACTTTACAGATGAGGGCCAATTAACCTATCAATCTGCAACAATATTTATGAATTTTAACCAGACAGATGCTGCAAATCAAGTCTACTATTGGGATAATTTAGTACTAGGAGAAACTCTTGGAGTTTCAGACAATACCCTTGTTGACATCAAAGTGTATCCGAACCCGGCAACATCAATGTTACATATAGAGGCTAACCAAGAAATCCAAACCATTGAAATAGCTAACCTTTTGGGCCAAATTAAGTATTTTAAAGCGATAGATACTAAAAACAGTACTATCGATGTATCTAATTTAGCAACTGGGCTATATATTTCAAAGGTTGTATTTTATGATGGAACAATCCAGAATATAAAATTTCTTAAACAATAATATTTCACGGCAAGAAAATTCTTGCAACCAATTTTAATAACCCGAGAGTATTTGTTAATTCAAAGAAATCAAAAAACTAGTTTTAATTATTTAATCTATTTCTATTATGAAAAAAATGTACATTTTATTTTCAGTACTTCTAAGTACTGCTTTTATGACCAATGCCCAAAATACAGTTGTTGCTGATGCATCTGCTGAGTATTTGGGATATGCAAATGTTTTTGAAACCATCGCCAATGGTGGTGCTTTTGTTTTTGGCTCTGGATGGGGAGTTGCAGACCTTAAAACTGTTGTTGATGCAGGTGCTGGAACTGTGACACTTCAACCAAACTTTAATACCTACGGAGATAACCCAGGTGATCCTTTCTGGATTGATCCAGATACAGGTCTTGGAAACAAACAATTTGAAGGAAACACTTTTGTAGAAAACAACACAAACCTTATTGGTAGTGAATTAACCTTTACAGGTGGAGTTGCTTCTTACACGCTAGATCCAGCATATGTAGCGATAGCTTTCATTAAAGTATTTAATGCAGATTTTTCTGTACTTAAATTAGAAACAGCACCCTTAGTTGCAGGTCAGGATTTCTCTATTACTTACACAAATGTTGAGCCAGAAGATACCACTGTTCAATACGGATATCAAATATTAGGTTTAAACGCTAATCCAGCAGATGAAGCTGCTCTTGGTAGTATTGTTATTGTTGATACAGTTTTAGGAACCAATGATTTTGATACTTCAAGTATCTCTACGTATCCAAATCCAGTAACTTCTGAATTAAACATACAGTCTAAAGAGTTAATTACTTCTGTATCTATTTTTAACACACTAGGTCAAGAGGTATTAAACTTACCAGCTGGAAGTTTAAATGTTGCTGTAGATATGTCAACACTTTCTCCTGGAGTTTATCTAGCAAACATTGCTACTGAACGTGGGTCTAAAACTCAGAAAGTAATTAAGAAATAATTTATTATTTCAATTAAAAAAGCTTGTTTATGTTTAATAAGCAAGCTTTTTTTTTATCTCTTGCGATATTTTAAACACTCAGTAAGAAAAAAACATTTTACATATCATATCTAGTCTAATACATTATTTTTGAAGTAATGAAAAATAGTATAAAAAAAATAGCTGTTCTTACAAGTGGGGGAGATGCCCCTGGAATGAATGCTGCTATAAGAGCGGTGGTTCGCTCTTGTGTGTATCATAACATTGCTTGTGTAGGAGTTTTTAGAGGATATGAAGGATTAATTGAAGGTGACTTTACTGCATTAGATGCGCGGTCTGTAAAAAACATCATCAACAAGGGAGGTACTTTCCTAAAATCTGCTAGATCCAAAGAGTTTAAAACCCCTCAAGGAAGAGAAAAAGCATATAAAAATTTAAAACAACATCAAATAGATGCCCTTGTGGTAATTGGTGGTGATGGTACCTTCAACGGTGCTATTGTTTTTAACAATGAATTTGATTTTCCTATTGTAGGACTTCCTGGAACTATTGATAATGATATCAATGGCACCGATTTTACCATAGGGTACGATACAGCTTTAAATACTGTAATTGAGGCCATAGATAAAATTAGAGATACTGCCATTTCACATAGCAGATTGTTTTTAATTGAGGTCATGGGGCGCGACGCCGGAGATATTGCTCTTAATGCAGGAATTGGAGCTGGCGCAGAAGAAATATTAATCCCAGAATTAGACATGGGAAAAGAACGACTACTTTCTTCCTTAAAACGAAGTAAAAAATCAGGAAAGTCTAGTAGTATTGTAGTGGTTTCTGAAGGTGATCAAATTGGGAAAAATATCTTTGGTTTGGCATCTTATATACAAGAAAACCTAGAAGATTATGAATGTAAAGTTACTGTCCTTGGACATATCCAACGTGGAGGCTCACCAAGTTGCTTTGACAGAGTACTGGCAAGTAGGTTAGGTGTTGGTGCAATAGACGCGCTACTAGCAGGCAAACGAGAGGTTATGATTGGACTAGTACATAATAAAGTGGTTCCTATAGACCTTAAAGAGTCCTTGAAGGGATCAAACAAAATTGACTCAGATTTAATACGAGTTGCAGACATCATTTCTATTTAACACAAAAATTAACGCACCCTTGGTGTGAAAAACATACATATGAAAACAAAAATTGGAATTAATGGTTTTGGCCGTATTGGTAGAATCGCCTTTAGAATCGCTTCACAGAACCCAAATATAGAGGTAGTAGCGATCAATGATT
>CATEMS010000186.1 GCA_949507465.1 Flavobacteriaceae bacterium | reverse complement strand
TATTGTTTACAACAGTTGTTTTCTTTTTGTTATTTCCAAAAGAAATGTTTAATCCTATTACCTCAAGAATTTTCTTAGTAGCCATTACATCAAAGATAGTTAAATCACAGATGGAGACAACACACAATTTTTATTAAAAAAATGGGAGAATGGGGGCTATACAGATAAAATTTCAGAAGCACTCAACAAGTCTTGATTCCTTAATTTTAAGATAATTTGCGCCACGGTCACCGTGTCTTTTTCACAATAGTCAACAATTCTGCTGATGTTTTTTTCTTTGTAAAATACATCTCTCACTTTATCACCCGAGAGATCATTTTTTGGGGATGGGATTCCTAAAACATGCGCCATAAGCTCTAAAGAAGTGAAGGTTTTGTAGTCTCCAAACTTCCATAACTCTAGGGTGTCCAGATGCGGAACTTCCCAGGGTTTTTTGCCAAACAAATTGAGTTTTTCAGGCAAATCCATACCAAGAATAACCATGCGCCTGGCTATGTAAGGGAAGTCAAATTCTTTTCCGTTGTGAGCGCACAGCAAATGGTTTGATTTGTTGAAATGGGTTTCTAGTAAGGTTTTGAAATCTTTTAAAATAGTAGCCTCTTCTCCATAGAAGCTGGTAACTCTAAAATTTCTTATTTCTTTTTTTTGTTTGAAGTACCCCACAGAAATGCAGACTATTTTACCAAACTCTGCCCAAATACCTGCCCTGTCGTAGAATTCCTTGGGTGTAAAATTTTCTTTCCTTTGGTATTTTGTTTTAGCCTCCCAAAGTAGTTTTGTGTGATTGTCTAGTGAGTCGTAAAGAGCACATTGAGGAACAGTTTCAATATCCAAAAAAAGGATATGCTCAAGTTTTAAACGTTTTATCATGATAATGTGAGCGGGGAGTAGACATTAAAATTACACTATTATTTTTAAATAATAAAATGACAGGTTCTTAAAGAAGCCTTACAACATCTTTAGCAAAATAACTTGCAATCATATTAGCTCCGGCTCTTTTTATACTCAAGAGTTGCTCCATCATTACCGCGTTATAATCTAGCCATCCTTTTTCAGCAGCAGCCTTTAACATGGCATACTCTCCACTTACTTGGTATACTGCCACAGGAACATCAACAGCATCTGTTACTTCTCTTACGATGTCTAGATAAGATAAACCCGGTTTTACCATCACTATATCTGCCCCTTGTTCAATATCCATAAGAGTTTGTTTGACAGCCTCTTGCCTGTTTGCTGGATCCATTTGGTAGGTTTGCTTGTCTTTGGGTATGTTTTTGAGATCTACTGGTGCGCTTTGAAGTGCGTCTCTAAAGGGCCCGTAAAAAGCGCTGGCATACTTGGCGCTATAACTCATAATGGCCGTGTTGTGATATCCTTCTTGTTCTAGTAGTGAGCGGATATCAAAAATACGCCCATCCATCATATCACTGGGAGCAATCACATCAGCTCCCGCTTGGGCGTGACTCAAAGCCATTTTTGCAAGCACACTGTTTGTTGCATCATTTTGAATACTCCCATGGGCAACAATGCCGTCATGACCATAGGTTGAGTAAGGATCTAATGCTACATCTGTCATAACTAGCATGTCTGGACACACATCTTTTATGGTTTTAATAGCTCGTTGCATTAGTCCTTCAGCACGTAAAGCTTCTGTACCCTTATTGTCTTTTAAGTGGTCTGAAACTTTAACAAAGATCAGCACACTTTTGAGTCCCATCGCCCAAAGCTCTTTCACTTCTTTTTGCAACAGATCTAACGAATACCGATAGTAGTTTGGCATAGAGGAGATCTCTTGCTTTATTCCCTTCCCTTCTGTAACAAATAAAGGAACTATAAAATCTGTTGGCGCAATACTTGTTTCTCTCACCAGGCTTCTAATGGCCGGATTTGTTCTTAGCCTTCTGTTTCTTCTTAGTCTCATTTTTTTATTCTTACGACACTACATGCGTGATTTTGTGCCAAGTTAGTATTAGACCCAATCAATTGGGTTTTTTAATACGTTAATTAATTTTTCTTCTTCACTACCCGGATCTGGCTGGTGGTCATAACGCCACTGTACACGTGGCGGAAGACTCATTAAAATACTCTCTATTCTGCCATTGGTTTTTAAACCAAACAGCGTGCCTTTGTCGTGCACTAAATTAAATTCAACATAGCGCCCCCGGCGTATTTCTTGCCAATCTTTTTGCGCTTTGGTGTATGGCAATTCTTTTCTTTTTTCAACAATTGGCAGGTAGGCATCAAGAAAACTGTCTCCAATTTGAGTCACAAAATTATACCAATCTTTGATTTGCATCTGTGGAGTTTTTTTGCAATAATCAAAAAATAAGCCTCCAACTCCTCTAGCCTCTTCTCTGTGTGGGTTGTAAAAATAGGCATCGCAACGCACTTTGTATTTTGGATAAAACAAGGGATTATGAATATCACATGCAGCTTTACATGTTTTGTGAAAATGCCTAGCGTCTTGCTCAAACAAATAATACGGTGTCAGGTCTTGACCACCACCAAACCAGCTATCTACTATAGCTCCTGATTTGTCATAGAGTTCAAAATACCGCCAATTGGCGTGCACTGTAGGGGCATACGGATTTTTAGGATGAATGACGAGACTGAGTCCGCACGCAAAAAAATCAACGTCACCTACCTTAAAATACTGTTGCATCGCCGGGGCTAGTGGGCCATGAACTTCAGAGATATTAACGCCGCCTTTCTCGATCACATTTCCGTTCTCGATCACTCGGGTGCGGCCACCGCCACCTTCTTCACGTTGCCAAAGATCCTCTTTAAAGGTAGCCTTGCCATCAATAGCTTCAAGCTTTGCGGTGATCTGATCTTGCAGGTTTTTTATATAGCTAACAAACTGTTCTCTCATAAAATTTTATTTGTGGTCTTAACGCGTGGCGATAGAAGATTTTTGTACACGATTAATGAGTTTGACCTCAATTAATGCTAGAATTAAATAATAAATACAACCAAGACATAAAGCTGTTTTGGGATCTTCGTTGAAAAGTCCGCCACTACTGTTTTGTTCAAAATAGCCCGATTGTTTTAAAAAGGGTTCATTTAAACCTAAATCGGGTAAAATAGATTGGCTAAACAGGACTACAAATATCAAAACAAAATAGATGCCTGCCGCCAGAATAGAGGTTAAAATAGCCCGGGAGCGTATAGTTTCGGAAACATCAGAAAACGCAAAACGCATTCTGTTTAGCATAATGAGCAAATAGCTGACAATGATAAAAGGGTTGTTTCCGGCTTTAAAAAATCCGTAAGCGAAAACACCGTAAAAGGGGAAAAACAGAAACAAGGACATTTTACGGGGTGCCAGCGCCATAAAAACACCACTATGTACCAGAATAAATTCAAAAGTTATAAAAAGCGTAAG
>CATEMS010000185.1 GCA_949507465.1 Flavobacteriaceae bacterium | reverse complement strand
TTGCTTAAAAGGAATTAATCATTAGAATTTAATACCATATCATTTTTAATATTAATTTTCTACAGAAATTATTTTTTTCAACATGATATCTTTACTCGATCCTCCTAATTGAATCTCAAAATCTCCTGGCTCAACAGTATAGGTTTATTTTACAGAATCGTATTGTGCAAGCTTTAGAATTTCTGCTCGTATGGGAACCAGTTATGATTCAGGATCTGACCATGTTGGTTTTAGAACAGTAGCTTCAAAATAATTAAATTACATTCCCTTTTACTCCAATATGAAACAACCTAGCGCAATCAGGGATGAAAACAAAAAAATCTACCTAGCTTGCTTGAGGAGATATTTTGATTAAATTTATACCCCACACTTTTTAGTGTTCTGGTAACATAAATCTACAAACTAATTGAACTATGAAAAAAAAAATAATCTATATAGTAACTTGTTTTTTCTTAACACATCTTTGCTATGCGCAAGGAACTCGTCTTCTTAGAGACCCAGACCTAAGTCAATCACACATAACATTCACCTACGCTAGTGATGTTTGGATTGTAAATAAAGTTGGAGGCTTGGCTAAAAGAATAACAAGTACGCCAGCTATTGAAAGTACACCCTACTTTTCTCCTGATGGAAAATGGATTGCTTTTACTTCTAATCGATCAGGAAAAAACAATGCTTATATTGTTTCTATTGCAGGAGGTACTCCTACGCAATTAACATGGCATCCATCAGGATCTGCAGTTAGAGGATGGACACCTGATGGTAAGGCAGTTCTAATTGCAAGCAATCGTAATACAGCTCCAAGCCCTTACAATCGCCTATATACTGTTAATGTAGCAGGTGGTCTTCCAAAATTAGTATCTGCACAATGGGGGTATGATGGAGATTATTCACCCGATGGATCTCAGATGATTATTGATAAAATGAATCGCTGGGATGTAGAATGGAGAGCCTATCGCGGAGGGCAAAACACCCCACTAATTCTTATGGATCTTGAGACTCAAAAAGAAACCTTGCTTCCAAACAAAGAACGTTCAACAGACATTAAACCCTTTTGGCTTAATAACACTATCTATTTCTTATCGGATAGAGATTTAGTAGCGAATATTTGGTCTTTTAATACAAATACCTCACAATTAACTCAAGTCACAAAATTTAAAGGTTCAGATGTTAAAAACATAGCTGGCGATGGCAATACCCTTATCTATGAAAGAGATGGATACCTTCATACCTTAGATCTAAGCTCAGGAAAAACAACACAATTAGCAATTAATGTTATTGGCGATTTTCCTTGGGCAGAAACCAGGTGGGAAAATGTAACAAGCAGAGCTGAATCTGCATCGTTATCACCTAATGGAAAACGTGTGATTATGGAAGCTCGAGGAGATATATTTACGGTTCCCATTGAGTTTGGAGACACTAGAAACATCACACATACATCTGGAGTTGCAGATCGCAGACCAATATGGTCTCCAAAAGGAGATAAAATTGCTTGGTTTTCGGATGAAAACCGAAAGAATTATCAGCTGTTGATAAGCAATCAAGAAGGGACTAAAATTATTGACAATATAGACATAGGAGTTTCTAAATTGGGCTGGAATCCTAGCTGGTCTCCAGATGGAAATCACATAGCCTTTGTAGATGATGATGTGCGCCTTCGTATTGTAGATCTTACCACTAAAAAAATTGAAACCATCGATATAGGGGGTACTAACCTAGAAAGAAGATCTATTGAATTAAAATGGGCTCCAGATTCTAATTGGATTGCTTACGCAAAATCTGGGGATAATATGCTAAGACAAATTTACCTTTGGTCTACAGAGACTAAAAAATCTACTGCCATTACAGACCCTTTTGCGGACTCTTTTTCACCTACTTGGGATTTAAATAAAAAACAACTTTACTTCTTAGCTAGTACCAATATTGCTTTAGGTTCTGGTTGGGCCAACACAAGTTCTATGATGTCCAATGAAACTTATGCTGCCTATGTAGTAAATCTAGATGCAAAAGACACTTCTCCTTTTAAGCCAAAAAGCGATGAAGAGAGTATCAAAGAGGATACTAAAAAAGAGAAAAAAGGAACAGAGAAAAAAGAGGAGGAATTAGATAAAAAGTTAGACTCTGGTCTTAAAATTGATTTTGAAAATATTGGAAGACGAACTTTGGCACTTCCTGTACCCAGTAGAAATTATAGATTTATAAAAGCAGGAGCTGCTAATACTGCTTTTCTTGGGGAACGAATTCCAAACAGCAGAGGAGTAACAATTCATAAGTTTGATCTAAAAAAACAAAAATCTAAAGAATTTACCTCAGGAGCCAGTGGTACTTTTATCACAGCAAACGGAAAACACATGCTAGTACGTATTCGAGGAAGTTGGAAGTTAGCTAAAACCAGTGGTTCAAATACAAAGGGTGCAAAATCTATTAAACCAACTCTTCAAATGAAATTAAATCGTTCTGAAGAATGGGGCCAAATGTTTGAAGAGGCATGGCGCTACGAACGCGATTATTTTTATGACCCTAACATTCATGGCAGAAACTGGAATAAGGTGTACAAACGGTATGCCCCTTTAGTGCCTTTCGTAAAACATCGTGCAGACTTAACTTATATTTTTGATCAGATGAATGGAGAGTTATCGGTGGGTCATAGTTTTGTTGGAGGAGGAGACTATCCAGAGGTAACTCGAAATCAAGGAGGGCTCCTTGGAGCCGATTTCAATCTTGAAGATGGCCGTTATAGAATAGCTAGAATTCTTACTTCAGAAAATTGGAACCCAGGGTTATATGGTCCTTTAGATGCTCCAGGATTACACATTAAAAAAGGATATTACATTGTTGGTATAAATAATAAAGAACTTCGTTCAAAAGATAATATTTTTGAATTTTTAGACGGAACTTCTGGGAAGCAAACGGTACTCCATATTAATTCAACACCAGATTTTAAGGGGCATTGGACAGAGATTGTTAAACCTTTAAGAAGTGAAAACTCTTTAAGACAACGAAGCTGGGTTGAAGACAATCGCAGACGCGTTGAACAGTTGTCTAATGGTCGACTAGGGTACGTTTGGGTACCTAACACTTCTGGCCCAGGTTTTGTGTCTTTTAATCGCTACTATTTTGCACAGCAAGATAAAGAAGGAGCAGTGATATATGAGCGTTTTAATGGAGGAGGATTGCTAGATGATTATATGGTAGATTTAATGACTAGAGATCTAAGAGCCGCCTTAACTAATGAGGTTCCTAACGGAAGACCAATGAGATTACCTGCAGGTATTATAGGTCCAAAAGTGTTGTTAATTAATGAAAAAGCAGGATCTGGTGGAGATTTCTTTCCATGGGTATTTAGACAACAAAAAGCGGGTAAATTAATTGGAATGCGTACTTGGGGTGGGCTCGTTAAATCTTCAACACATTATTTGATGATTGATGGAGGCAGGCTTACTTCACCAGACAATGCCGTATTTGATCCGATACATAATAAATTTATTGCCGAAAATGAGGGAGTAGCACCAGACATTGAAGTTAGACAGGATGCCAACTCTTTACATAAGGGCGAAGACCCTCAATTAGAAAGAGCTGTTTTAGAATTAATGCAACAATTGGGAGTAAAAAAAGAAATCATAGTACCACCATTTAACAAACCAGCCAAAGGAAATTAACATAGAAAATTTACAACATAATCATGACCAAAACTTACACTATAGAAGGGATGACCTGTGAAGGATGTGTGGCTAAAGTTAGCTATGTACTAAAACAACATGCAAGTATTTTGTCTGTTGCGGTTGTGCTTTCAAACAAATCTGCCACGGTAACCATGAGCGAAGAGCTTGCAGTAGACGAGTTACAAAACCTTTTTGGCACGTCTAGTAAGTATACGGTTGGTGCTTTTCAACCAACAATAGATCAAGAAAGTGCAAGCGTTTTTACAACCTATAAACCCTTGCTCCTTATTTTTGTATTTATTGCCGCCACTACAGCAATTGCCTCAATGAATAATGGAAAGATAGAGTTAATGCTTTGGATGCGTTACTTTATGGCTGGTTTTTTTATTGTTTTTTCTTTCTTTAAATTTTTAAATTTAGCTGGTTTTGCAGAAAGCTATGCCATGTATGATGTACTTG
>CATEMS010000184.1 GCA_949507465.1 Flavobacteriaceae bacterium | reverse complement strand
GTGAAGCTGGGCAACTTTCCGCTCAGCATTTTCCTTTATTCTGAAAGCACCAGCAACAACATGATATCTCCCTGTTTGCTTAACAACAGGCACCTCAAGTGTTGGCAGTGGGCTAGAGATACTAAAAGTAGCTTGTTGAATTTGTTTTTCTAGCTTGCTATTGGCTTTTTGTTTTTGCGCAAAATTATGTTCTTGAACAGTGCCCTCATATATTTTTAAACCCGTTAATCCACAAACAGCCATTGCAATAAGGCCAACGGCAGCGTATTTAATAAATGGTGCAACACCTCTAGTTGGGGCTCCATGCACCGGGGTTTTTTGAGCTGCATCCAGCCTCTTTTGTTGGAGGTCTCTAGAAATTTCTGAGGAAACAAATGAAGATAATCCAAAAGATGTGATGTTAAAGTTCTCTGTATCACAGGGCAGAAACTGGACTTTGTTTTCTGGTGTTAAAGAAAAATCACCGATGGTATCCAAAGTTACTTGCTCTCCTTTTGAGAGTTTGAGAGATAATAAACCTGTATAATTTCTAATTTTTTGCAGAGCTGACTCATAGGAGATGTTCTCTACTGAGGCCACATAATTAGCCAACAATCCATCATTGGTTTGCAACTGCCTGTTAAAAGAGATGGTTTTCCCTGGAGGATAAAATGTACTTGAATCTACATGGATACTTGCAGAGGTGTAATTTGCTAAAAAAGCACCGAAGCCAGGAATGATGACACATTCATATCTGTAGAGTAAGTCTTTTATATAGGGTGAGAGTTGCATATAACAAATATAGTTTTTTTTTGTTTTCCTTTTTTTTCTGCTTTAAGCAACTTATCAACAACCCAAAAATACGTATATTGCTTACTCTCCTCGGTGTAGCATAGTCTTAGAAGTCTACTTCTATAAACACTATAATATGCTTTCAAAAACAGAATTACTTTACACATTAGCCCTGCAGCGCACCCCAAATTTAGGAGACACCTCCGCCAAAAAATTAATAAACCACGTTGGTTCTGCCGAAGGAATCTTTAAAGAAAAGCCCTCAAATCTTCTTAAAATTCATGGAATTGGAGGCTTTAAAATAAAACAACTCAGGCAAAAAAATCTATTAGATTTGGCCAGGGAAGAGTTATGCTTTATAGAGGCAGAAAACCTATCGTATCGTTACTTTAAAGATCCGAACTATCCAGAAAAACTAAAACACTGTTTGGATGGTCCTATTTTATTTTTCCAGAAAGGAAACATTGACCTAGAAAATAAAAAAATAATAAGCATTGTAGGAACTAGAAAAATAACTACCTACGGAATTTCATTTTGTAAAAAGTTAGTAAAAGAGCTAGCTCCCCTTAACCCCGTTATCATATCTGGATTTGCATATGGAATCGATATTTGTGCGCATAAATCAGCCATTGAAAATGGCCTGCAAAACATTGCTTGCCTGGCTCATGGCATGAATAAAATATATCCAAAAGCGCACCAAAAGTATATGTCCAAGGTATCTCAAAATGGGGGATTTATAAGTGAATTTTGGTCTAGCGATGTGTTCAATAGAAATAATTTTTTAAAGAGAAATAGAATTATCGCTGGAATGAGCCAGGCCACCATCGTTATTGAATCTGCAGCCAAAGGCGGTAGCTTGGTTACCGCAGATATTGCAAACAGTTATTCTAGAGATGTCTTTGCCGTGCCAGGCAGGGCTACAGATACCCAAAGCCAGGGGTGTAATATGCTTATTAAAACGCATCAAGCAAACATCCTCACCAGCGCTGCAGATTTGGTATATCAACTGGGATGGGATCTAGACCAAATTCAAAAACCCAGGCCAACACCTGAGGTATTTACATCTCTAGATGAGCAAGAGAAAATAATTTTTGAATTTTTAAAAGACAAAGACAAGGCACTTTTAGACGCTATTGCTATTGGGTGTGAAATACCCACCTACAAGGCCGCTCAGGTGCTTTTAAAATTAGAGATGAAAGCTCTGGTAAGGCCACTGCCTGGAAAGTTATTTCAGTGGGTGTAAAAAAGTATTAAATTATAGTAGTTTTGTGGGCAATCAAACTACAGAGAGGATGATCATAGAAATTTGTGCTAACTCTTTTGCATCTGCCAAAGCGGCTCAACAGGCAGGGGCCCATAGAGTAGAACTATGCACTCAACTTAGTGTTGGCGGGCTTACACCTTCTTATGGTTGCATTGAGAAGGTAGTCAAGGAGCTTGATATTGCGGTGCATGTGCTGATTCGTCCTAGAGCAGGGAATTTCACTTACACCCATCAGGAGTTAGATATCATCAAACGAGATATTGTATTTTGTAATTCTATAGGCTGTCAGGGCGTGGTCTGTGGCGTATTGAATAATCATAACCAAATTGATTTACAAGCCACCCAAGAGCTTATTGAGACTTCAAAAAACATGGAATTTACTTTCCACAGAGCTTTTGATGTAGTTGTAAACCCCTACAAAGCCCTTGAGGATCTAGAAGCACTAGGAGTGACAAGAATTTTATCTTCTGGGCAACAACAAAAGGCTATAGATGGGATACAGTTGCTAAAAGAACTAAAAAATAAAGCCCAAACACTCCAAATTATGCCCGGTAGCGCCATTGATACAACCAATGTAATGTCATTTAAAGAAGCTGGATTTGAGATGGTTCATTTTTCGGCCTTGAAAAATACGCCTAGAGTAGAAAGCCCCCTTGCTGTTAACTTCTCACAGGGGAGTGAGGGAGTAAGTGATAAACAAACTATCGAAACTATCATAGCTTTGCTCGAGCAGCCCTGCTAGTTTTCTTTTACTGCTGTGGGTTATTTCTGTTGTGAGAATAAGAGATTTACCACTCCTTGTAAGGTTTTTTACTCAGGGAAGAATTATAATATTTCACATCTCCAGTTACCTCTTCCCCAAGCCAATCTGGGCTTGTGTAGGATTGGTCCTCATTAATTAATTCTATCTCAGCAATGACAAGACCTGCATTTTTTTTCTGGAAAACATCTACTTCAAAAACATGATTTGCAACAGGCACCTGATATCGAAT
>CATEMS010000183.1 GCA_949507465.1 Flavobacteriaceae bacterium | reverse complement strand
TATAAGATTAAGAGCAGTTTAATAGCTTTTTGGCAATCAAAACAAAAGACTAGGCTAATTCATCAAATGCAAAAACAAAAACATAGGATATTAATTTTAGGAGCTAGCGGTTATGTTGGCAATGCAATCTATAGAGAACTATGTAGTTATTTTGAGACCTTTGGCACCTACTACAGTGCCCATGAATTGTTTGAAAACAATAAAGCTTTTTTTGAGTATGACATTGCTAGTGACAATATAATCCAGATCCTAGAACACATCAAGCCAACTTTTATTATCTCTGCCCTACGCGGAAATTTTAGAGCCCAATACCATGCTCATAAACAGGTCTGTAAATATATAAATAGTGTCCCGCAGTGTACCCTATTATTTTTATCTTCTGTTAATGTGTTTGATGGTGCCACTGCCCTGCCAAGTTATGAAGACACCCGTCCTACAGCAATAAGTGAATACGGAAAATTTAAGGTTTCTCTAGAAAAACTCCTATTCGAAAAAATAAAAAATAAGGTATCTATTTTACGACTCCCAATGGTGCTAGGTGCATACAGTCCAAGAATTCTACAAATAAGACAAGCCATCAAACATCAAGCAGTTTTTGATGTATATCCTACTCTTATAATTAGTGTAACAACTGCAAATACCATAGGGCAGCAAATCCATTACATCATTAATAAGCACCTAAGAGGTATTTACCATTTGACGAGTAATGATCTTGTGCATCATCAAGACCTATTTACTGAAATTTGTGAGAAGATGGGCAACAAAACACCTATCTTTAAAAGTATATACAATAGTAATGATGATCAATACCTAGCTATTTTACCAAAGCACAATATATTGCCTGTAAATTATCAAACTACAGTGGCAGAGGTCATTGAAAATTCAACACTAGAGGATCTTCTAACACTTAAAAACTAATAAACACAATGATTAAATACACCCAAGAACAGATTTCAGAAAAATTAACTCAGTTTCAGGGCTGGGAATATATTGAAGGAAGTCTATACGCTCGTTTTGAGTTTGAAAATTTTAAAGAAGCTTTTTCTGCAATGACGCGTATTGCATTTGAGGCAGAACGCATCAATCATCACCCAGAGTGGAGAAATGTCTATAACACATTAGAGGTTTTCTTATCTACTCATGATGCAGATGGTGTTACAGAAAAAGATTTTGAACTTGCCGCTATCATAGATTTGCTGATTGGGTAATAATGCAAAACACCACACATAGCTATTTCAAAATATTTAAACCCTATGGGGTTGTGAGTCAATTTACTAGCAATGATAAACATGCTAAAAACAAAACTTTTTTAGGCGCTTTAGGAGATTTTCCTGAAGGCACAATGGCCATTGGCAGACTCGACGAACCTAGTGAAGGCCTACTCCTACTTACCACAAATGGCGCCTATAGTTATCATGTAAACAACAGTGGTATTGAAAAAGAATATTATGCTCAAGTAGATGGTTTAATTGGTGTATTTGAAATCTTAAAGCTACAAGAAGGGGTCTGTATTACCTCAGATAACAAACCATATCGTACAAAGCCGTGCAAAGTCTCTTTGCTTGAGAATCCACCAGTACTACCAAAACGTGCAAAAAAGATAAGAGATGAGCGCCATGGACCAACTTCTTGGATTTCTATAACCCTTACACAGGGAAAGTTTAGGCAAGTGCGGAAAATGACCTCAGCTGTGGGATTTCCCACACTAAGGTTAGTGAGAGTTAGAATTGGATCTCATACCATTGGCCAAATGCAACCAGCAGAGGTAGCACAGATTGCAGTGGTATTTTAGTATGTAAATTTTTAATTTTGGTGGACTACAATTGTCGCTTTCCTGCCAGTTAGCAAATTCCACTCGTTTTTAGAAATTAAAGTTCCACTATCATCATACACGTGTAACTCTGCGGTGTTTGGACCACTTTCTCCTTGGTTTAAAGCTTGAAATTCTATGATATTTTTCCCTTGGGTGAGGGTAAGATCAAAGCCTCTAAAACTTGAATCTAAGGAGATATCACTTTGTACAATATCGTCATTCACATATACTCGTATCCTATCACCATCAACACTTTGATGATCTCTGTAAACAACATTTACAAAACCACTTTTGGTTGTAATCTCTCCTAAGACCTGATCTCTATCATAGGCGTCTGAGGCTGGCTTATCTTTAACAAAAGCATTTGGAGTCATGTCTGTCTTGGTAGTTAAAAAGCCATCATCTGTAGAGATATCAATGGGTTTTGGATCATCTGCTCCAAGGGTATTACCAGTATCATCTTTAATTTCAAAGCGGTTTTCTTTATTTGTCAAACCAGGAATGGGTGATTTTGGTATTTTCAAACCTGTAGGATCACTCACTACTCTATCAATTGGTTGAAAATCAACTTTCTTGGTGGTATTATCAAACTGAGCTATTAAAGAGAAACTCAATAAAAGCAATAATACAGAAGTTACTAATTTCATAAACACTTTTTCTTACCCTAAAAACAATTGAATTATTAAAAAACAGTTTGCAAACTTATCTAAATGTAAAGGGTATCTACAAATATATACACCATACAACTATAAAGCTATAAAACTTTTAAAATACATACCAATATACCTCTACAACACTATACATTATATAAACGCAAATAAAATGTAAAGGTTTCAAAAAAACAATCACTATTTTGTAACAAATACAAAACCACTTACGTATAAGTTAGTAATTAAGATACTTCTCTTTAGGCCAATTTTAAAGACAGCTATTTTTCTTAAAGCAAACAGACAACCAATAATGTTGTTAAAACATAAATTAACCTAAAATAAACTTGATCCAATGAGACAACTCAAAATTACAAAGCAGGTTACCAACAGAGAAACTAAATCTTTAAACAGTTACCTGCAAGATGTAAGTAAAATAGACATGATAACTGCAGAAGAAGAAGTTGAGTTAGCACAGCGTATTCGTGAGGGTGATCAAAGAGCACTAGATAAACTAACAAAAGCCAACCTGCGTTTTGTTATCTCTGTAGCCAAGCAATACCAAAATCAAGGACTTACCTTAAGTGATCTTATTAATGAAGGAAATGTTGGTCTTGTAAAAGCTGCACAGCGTTTTGATGAAACAAGAGGTTTTAAGTTTATTTCTTATGCAGTATGGTGGATAAGACAATCCATACTCCAGGCCATTGCAGAGCAGTCTCGTGTGGTTCGTTTGCCATTAAATAAAATTGGTGATATTAACAAAATACGCAAAGCTTCTATACATTTAGAACAAGTACACCAGCGCGTTCCCTCTGCTTCAGAAATTGCAAAAGAATTAGACATGACTGTTAGTAGTGTAAAACAGTCATTAAAAAATTCATCGAGAAGTTTATCCATGGATGCCCCTTTCCAAGAGGGAGAAAATGATAATAATCTGTATGATGTTATTAGTTCTGGTGAAACACCAAACCCAGACAAATCACTTATTCATGAGTCTTTAAAAATTGAAATAGACAGAGCATTAGACACCCTTGCACCTCGTGAGGCAGATGTGGTTAAATTAAATTTTGGGCTCAGCGGGCAACCCGCTATGACACTTCAAGAAATTGGAGACACCTTTGAGCTAAGCCGAGAACGTGTTCGCCAAATTCGTGAAAAAGCAATCCGCCGTTTACGTCAAGAAAGCAAGAGTCACATCCTCAAAAAATATTTGGGTTAATAATAAACAGATGTTAGCTAAAAAAGAGCGATTACCTTTGGTAATGGCTCTTTTTTTTGTTCATGTATTAGAATCAGTGAAATTTGTGTATGCCCTATCATGTGCTTTGTAAAATAGGTATTGTATCATTGTTTTTGATATATTTGCTTTAAAACATGCCACTATGAAATATCATTTGATAAGTATTACTTTGCTAACTCTAGGTTTAATTTCATGCGGAGGAGATGATACCACCCCAAATACCAATAACACTCAGGAGTATTTTCCATTAAATCTAAACTCATCTTGGAGTTATACCAATGAGAGTGAAGGACAAAATAGTCAAGACAACATGTTTGTTGTTGGAACACAACAAGAAAACGGTGTGCAGTACACTAATCTAGATACCCAAGATCCCATACCTAATGGTTTTACGGTAAGCCTACTTACTCAAAACCTTGTCAGAAAAGACACAGGAAAACTCATTGTAAATGGAGTTATTGGAGGTGTCCCAGTAGAAGGATTTCCAGACCTTAGCATACCGCTAAACAATGCCGTGTTGTTTGACCCAAATGCTGCAAATGGAACACAGCTTCATGTTATCTCTGGGGTGTTTGAAGAAACAGTCATGGACTTCCCAATTATCATAGAATATACATCAATAACAACCCAAGTACAGTCATTAGCTTCATTAGAAACAGATGTCCAAACATACACAGATGTAATACAATCAAATATTGTGTTGAATCTAGAAATTAGTACAGAAGTTCAAGTAGGTGGCACAACACTATCACTTCCTATTTTAAGCTCTCAAGATGTGTTGGTTGTAGAAAATTATTACACCGCAAATACAGGCCTTGTGTTCTCTAGAGAGACCGTAGATTATGCCTTTGAAGATTTAAGTGGGATCCCTGGATTAGAAATTCCGCTTCCAGAACAAAACACCTCTGTTAGTACTGCTACCTTAACTAGTTTTGAGATAGGAAACTAATTTAATGCATTTTTTAAAATAGTAATGGGATGTAGCGCTTGGCGCTGTGTCCCATCTTTTATTTGGTGCCTGCAGCTGGTGCCGTTGGCAGCGATAATGGTAGAGGGTGCTGCCTTTTTAATTGAGGGAAATAAACGAAGGCCACCAATCTTCATACTGACATTGTAATGCTCCTTTTCATACCCAAAGCTACCTGCCATTCCGCAACACCCTGAGTTGATCAAGGTTGGTTTATAATTGGTTGGAAAATTTAAAATGTCAAATGTGAATTTTTGATTTGACAGGGCTTTTTGATGACAATGAACATGTATTTTTATCTGCGCGGTGTCTTTTGTGAATACCGATTTACAATGGATCCCTTTTTCAAACTCTGAGGCTAAAAATTCTTCTATCAGATATACATGCTTAGAAACATAAGTGGCAGCATCACGGTCATCCACCAAACGTAAAAATTCATCTCTAAAACCCAATATAGCAGAGGGTTCTATACCTAAAAGGGGAGTTGATTCAGAAACTTTAGATTGTAAATACGCTATATTTTTTGTGGCACAGACTTTAGCCTGCTTTAAAAATCCCTTACTAATCAATGCTCTAGCACTATCTAAATGAGCTACAACACCTACCTCATACCCTAGCCCACGGAGTACATCTATAGCATCTGTAGCGATATTTCCATCCAAATATTTTGAAAATTCATCTAAGTACAAAAGAACTTTTTTACCTTTTGAGTGTAAAGGAGTTTTGGTTACTTCTCTTTTCCAAGGTTTGAGTTTTGGTAAGGTACGTTGTGGAGCAACACCTGTTATTTTTTTTATGATGCCAGCAGTCGTCTTATTGGCGTATAAGGTATTTGCAAGAGTCGGTATTTTTGCAGCTAAGGAAGTGTACTTGCTTGAGTTTGCAAATAGTTTTGTGCTTCTAGAAACCCCATTTGTTTTCTGGTATTGATATAAAAATTCTGCCTTACTGGTTGCCATATCAACATTACTTGGACATTCACTACCACAAGCCTTACAGCTAATACATAAATCAAACACCTCTTTGAGTTGTTGTGAATCAAATTTGTTTGCAGCATCATTGGTAGTTAAGACTTCTCTAAGTACATTAGCTCTGGCTCTTGTTGTATCTTTTTCATTTTTTGTTGCGTGGTAGCTTGGACACATCATGCCACTTGCAGCTGCAGATTTTCTACAATCACCACTACCATTGCATTTCTCTGCCAGTCTCAGAATTCCTTGGGAGTCTTCAAAACTAAAAACAGTTTCTATTTTTGAAGGCTTCTGACGATGATCATTACGCAGGGAAGTATCCATTTTATATGGCATAGTGATTTTACCGGGATTGAATATATAATTAGAATCAAAAACTTTTTTAATAAGTCCAAGTAGTGTGTAGTTTTTTTCTCCAATAACAATGGGTATAAACTCTGACCGAACAATACCATCTCCATGCTCTCCGGAGAAAGAACCTTTATATTTTTTAACCAAATGAGCTACATCTGTAGTGATACTCCTGAAATAGGAGACACCCTGCTGGGTTTTTAAATTTAATATAGGACGCAAATGCAACTCTCCTGCGCCAGCATGCGCATAATAGACCACCTCTTGGTTGTAGGATTTCATAATGGTGGTAAATTCCTTTATGTAATTGGGCAAATCCTCAAGGGCGACGGCAGTATCTTCTATACAGGCAACTGCTTTTTTATCTCCTATCATATTACCAAGTAGGCCCAGCCCCGCTTTTCTTAAATGTAGCGCCTTGGAAACGTCACTATCGTATAACACAACGTTATGATAGCTTAATTTTTCTTTGTCTAAGGTAGATTGTAAAGCCATAATTTTTTTCTCCAACTCTGGAGTTGTGGCTGCCTTTACTTCCAAAAACAACATGGCTTTTGGCAATCCTTTTACAAAAAACCGATAGGAGTCATACATTGTATTTTCTTTAGTCCGCTCCAAAATAATATCATCCATCAACTCACAACAATACAGCTCATGTTTCATGGCATGTACAACATCTTGAAGTGCTTTCTCTAAAGAATCATAATGAGTCACTAACATGGCCGTTTTCTCTGGAGGCAGGGTATCGAGCTTGAGAGTAATGGCCGTTGTAAAAGCCAGGGTGCCCTCGCTTCCTGATAATAAAGTACACATATTAAAAGGGTTGTCACCGCCAAAAACATCTGCCTTGATCAGCTCATCTAATGCGTAACCAGTATTTCTTCTATGAATCTGTGGTTTAGGAAACTCATTGAAAATTTCTTGTTGTACTTCTTTTGTGTGCAATACATTATAAAGCTCTTTATATATTGATCCCTCAAGAGAATCTAATTTGGTTTTTTCTATAAATGTTTCTTTAGAAATACTTGAAAAACAAACCTGGGATCCGTCAGACAACAGACAATCCATAGCAAGAACTTTATCTCTGGTAACTCCATATTGGATTGAGGTGGTTCCGCTAGAATTATTTCCAACCATACCCCCAATCATACACCTGTTTGATGTTGATGTATTAGGGCCAAAAAACAAACCATAAGGTTTTAAATATGTATTGAGATCATCCCTTACAACTCCAGGTTGTACTCTTACCGTTTGAGACTCAACATCTAGGGCAATAATTTTAGTGAAGTGCTTAGAGACATCAACAACAATTCCCTCCCCTACACATTGCCCTGCCAATGAGGTTCCAGCAGTTCTTGGAATTAAAGAAATCTTGTGCTTTTGGGCAAAGAAAATAAGTTTTTGTAGGTCTTGTTCACCCCTTGGATAGGCAACTGCTAAGGGTATTCTTCGATACACAGAGGCATCTGTTGCATACATAGTTTTATGTAAATCATCAAAGAAAAGAGTGCCAGATAAGGTGGTGGCTAATTGCTTGAGTAGCTGTTTCAAAATATAATGTTGGTCATTAAAAATAAAAAAATACGACCAATATCATGCTAAGAAACAATAAAAATAGGTTTTTAATTTCAAGAGGCTTGTGACTTGAAAAGTACCTTTTCATACAGTGCCTCGTATTTGGGTACAATCGTTTTTGTGTCAAATCGTTTGGAGGATTTTCTTGCATTTGCTTTAAATTCATCCAGAGTTGCATCATCCTTTAAAATGGTTATTGCATTTGCCGCCATTTCCTTGATGTTTCCAACCGGACTTAAAAAACCACTTTGGCCTTCTATATTAACTTCAGGAAGACCACCTGTATTACTCGAAATTATGGGCACACCACTAGCCATAGCCTCTAGAGCTGCCAAACCAAAACTTTCTTTTTCTGAGGGTAATAGAAATAAATCAGAAAAACATAATATTTTATCCACTTCATTACTATTGCCTAGAAAAACAACCTTGTGGGCAATGCCTAAAGATTCTGCGAGCAGTTCTGCAGGCTCTTTCTGTGGTCCCTCACCCACAATAAGCAGCTTAGAAGGAATCTGTTTTTGAACAGTATCAAATATATGTATGACATCCTGCACTCTTTTTACAGGTCTTAAATTACTAACATGAGTGATGATTCGCTCATGGGGTAATGCCATTATTGAGCGTTGACAATCAGTGTATTGATTTTCAAAGCGTTTGGTGTCAATAAAATTAGGAACTACATCAATGGTGTTTTTAATGTCAAACAAACGCAACGTATCGTCTTTTAAACTCTGAGAGACAGAGGTCACATAATCGCTGTTATTGATACTAAAGGTAACTGCTGGTTTGTAAAAGGGATGATTGCCCACAAGGGTAATATCTGTTCCATGCAGGGTCGTTACCATTGGAATTTGTATACCAGCCTCTGCCAACATTTGCTTGGCCATATACCCTGCATAGGCATGAGGTATAGCGTAATGTACATGCATGATATCTATGTTGTGGAGTTTAACCATGTCAACCAATTTGCTTGAAAGGGCTAGCTCATAGGGCTGGTATTTAAACAAAGGATAGTCTGGTATGGTTACCTCATGAAAATGAATTTTCTTAGACAGTAAATCTAAACGCACAGGTTGTTTGTAGGTAATAAAATGAACCTCATGACCATGATCAGCTAATGCTAGACCTAGTTCAGTGGCAACCACACCACTACCACCAAAGGTGGGATAACAAACGATTGCTATTTTCATAAATAAGGCTTTCTGCTTTTAATTAATATAGTACTGTAAGTATTTAATAGAACTATAAAAATACTATTTATAGCGTACATCTTTGAAAAATATTTTACAGAGACTTCGCCTGCTCCCAATACACATCCATCTCCTTTAAAGTCATGTCTTTTAGGGATTTACCTTGCTCGGTGGTCTTTTTCTCTAAATATTGAAATCGTTTGATGAATTTTTTATTGGTGCGCTCGAGGGCATTTTCTGGATTTATATTTAAAAAACGAGCATAGTTGATCATGGAAAATAAAACATCGCCAAACTCTGCTTCCATCTTTTGCTGGTTTTTGGCAGCTATCTCAACTTTTAACTCAGAGAGTTCTTCTTGTAGTTTTTCAAAAACTTGCTCTGGGTGTTCCCAATCAAAACCTACGCCGGCTACTTTGTCTTGAATTCTATTTGCTTTTACTAGTGCAGGAAGTGATTTTGGCACTCCTTGCAACACACTTGTTTTTCCTTCTTTAAGTTTTAGGTTTTCCCAGTTTTGTTTTACTTGTTTTTCATCGGTTACTGTAAGATCTCCATAAATATGAGGATGCCTGGAAATTAACTTTTCACAAATCTGATTGGTTACATCAGCTATATCAAAGGCACCTGTTTCGCTGCCTATTTTTGCATAAAACACAATGTGCAACAATAAATCGCCTAATTCTCCTTTTATTTCTTCTAAATTACTCTCCAATATAGCATCTCCGAGTTCATAGGTTTCCTCTATGGTGAGATGCCGCAAACTCTCCATGGTCTGCTTTTTATCCCAGGGGCACTGGGCTCGTAACTGCTCCATAATTGTTAATAGTCTATCAAAACTTTGCAGTTGTTGTTGTCGTGTATTCATGTATTGAGTATAGAAAATTAAAAAATTATGAATTAAAATACGGCTGTAAAAATACCATACTATTGTAATTGTTATGATATGGCTTGCCTATTAATACTTAAAAAAACCAAAGTTTAATAGCCATAATACTTACCATAACTATCAAAAAACTTCGGATAAACCCATCTCCTTTTTTCACAGAAAGGCGGCTTGATACCCACGCGCCTGCGGCATTTCCGATTGCTAAAATAAGCCCTATTTTAAAGTCTACTTTATCATTAAATACAAATACAGCCAATGCGCCAAGGGTGTATATAAGTACTACAAATACTTTAGTAGCATTTACCCTAACCAAGCTCATGTAATGGGTGTAATGTAAATACATAATAATTAGAAAGCCTATTCCAGCATTAATAAAACCTCCATAGATTCCTAAGAAGAAAAATACAATAATCCCCAGCCAAAGATATTTTCCTGTGAGGCGTTCTTGCAAATTAGTTAAGTTGGTTTTTGGCTTGAAAATAATAATCAAAATAACGATAAGCATTATGGTGGCAAGTACCTTATTAAAAATAGCCTCATCGATAGCCACGGCAATTTTAGCACCAATTAAACTTCCAAAAAAAGCCGCGATACCAAGATATATATTAAATGGAAAAGTGCTTACTCCTTTGCTTTTAAAACCAGCTGTAGCAAGAGCTGTCTGAATAACAATAGCGACTCTATTGGTTCCATTAGCGAGTGTTGGAGGTAAGCCCATAAATATGAGTACTGGCAATGAAAGTAAAGAGCCTCCGCCAGCCACCGTATTGATAAAACCCACAACAAAACCCACAACAATTAGTATGGGGTAATAGTACCAGTGTTCCATAATACAAAGGTAGTGAGGTTTTTAAAAATTGTACCGTACAATTTTTTTAAATTTTAAAACGAAAGATTGCTTTCTAGAAAAAAGCTTATTATATTTGCAGCCGCATTAAATTGTAGGTCTTACACAGACACTTTGGAGAGTTGGCAGAGTGGTCGAATGCGGCAGTCTTGAAAACTGTTGAGGGTCACACCTCCAGGGGTTCGAATCCCTTACTCTCCGCAAAAAGCC
>CATEMS010000182.1 GCA_949507465.1 Flavobacteriaceae bacterium | reverse complement strand
TCCAGAGATGCTTTTTTAAATGCCGCCGCTTTTGATTTTAGCGCAACATTTTTTAGACCAAGAGGGCTAGACAATGCTAACGGGAAAGTGCTCATCAATGGTCTTGAAATGAACAAGCAAATTACAGGACGCCCACAATGGGGTAACTGGGGTGGCCTTAATGATGTACAACGGAATCGTGAATTTTCTATGGGCCTAAAGGCTAGTGATTACACTTTTGGTGATGTTGCGGGGACTACAAATATCATCATGAGAGCTTCTCAATACCGACAGGGTGGCCGCGTATCTTATGCATCCTCTAATAGAAGTTACCGTGGTCGTGTTATGGGGACCTACAACAGTGGACTTAATAAAAACGGCTGGGCATATGCATTTTCTGCAGCAAGAAGATTTGGAGAAGGAGGATATCAGGACGGGACAATCTATGATTCCAATTCATTTTTTGCCTCTGTAGAGAAAAAAATTAATGACAACCATAGCCTTAACTTAACAGCGTTTTACACGCCAAATAGAAGAGGAAGGTCTACAGCAATTACTCAAGAGCAAAGAGATCTTAAAGGAATACGCTACAATCCAAACTGGGGCTACCAAGATGGGGAGATTAGAAATAGCCGCATCAGAGAGATTGAAGAACCAATTTTTATGTTAAATCACTATTGGAACATAGGTGAGAAAACAACCCTAAACACAAACATTGGATATCAAACAGGAACAATTAACAATAGCCGTATCGATAACAATGGTAACCGTAATCCCGCAGGTAACTACTACCAGCGATTGCCAAGTTACTTCTTGCGTGATGCAAGCCCTACTCCTTACCAATACCAGCAAGCATATTTGGCAAGAGAGGAGTTTGTAAACGACGGACAGATTCCCTGGAATACATTATATGATGCCAATATAGACTCACAAGGCAACGCCTTAAGAGCATCTTATATTTTACAAGATGACGTAAGTAAAGACACTCAAGTGCAGTTTAGCTCTATTCTTTTCTCTGAGCTAACTAGTAACATTACTTTAAATGCCGCTGTTAATTACAGAAGCCTGAAAAGTGAAAATTACGCACAGGTTCGTGATTTACTAGGAAGTAGTGGATTTTTAGATATAGATACTTTTGCAAATTCAGAATCTGGAGATGGATCTGGAGATTTGCAAACAAACATTGCACAAAGTGATGTGAGAAACCCAAACCGTATTGTGGGGGAGGGTGATCGTTACAAATATAATTTTGATATAAACGCAGATGTTAGCTCTGGATTTGTTCAAGCTCAATTTAAATATAGCAAGGTAGATTTTTATCTAGCTGCCAGTTTGGGAGCTACCAACTACCAACGTAACGGATTGTATGAAAACGGAAATTACCAAGGAGGAAATAATTCATTTGGAGAAAGTGAAGCGTTAAGTTTCAGTACACTTGGTTTTAAAGGGGGCGCTGTTTATAAACTAACAGGGCGCCATCTATTGGATATCAATGCTGGGTATTTAACAAAGGCGCCAAGCATTAGAAACTCCTTTAGCAACTCTCGCCAAAACAATAATGTTGTAGAAGGCTTGGTGGAAGAGAAAATCCAAAACTTAGATCTAAGTTATATTTTCCGCTCCCCGGTACTAAAGGCCAGATTCACTGGTTTTTATAATACCATGCAAGACCAGACAGATATCAACTTCTTCTTTACAGAATCCATACAGAGCGCAGACGGAGGAGGAACTTTTGTCCAGGAGGTACTTACAGGTATAGCGTCTAGAAGAGCAGGTGCAGAGATAGGTATCGAGGCTCAAGTAACTCCTACAATCAAACTTAAGGGTGCGGCATCAATGGCGCAATATGTATTTACCAACAATCCAAATCAATACTTCACAAGTGATGATTTTGAAGGTCCAAAAAGATTAGGTGATGGAACCACTAAAATGAAAAATTTGCACATTGCAGGAGGACCAGAAAATGCATTCCAATTAGGGTTTGAATACCGTGATCCAAACTTCTGGTGGTTTGGTGTTACCTCAAATTATTTCTCAAATGCTTACATAGATGTGAGTAGTTTGCGAAGAAACGACAATTTTGCCACAGACACAGATAATATTGGCTACAATGACTATGACCCAACAATAGCAAGAGAATTATTACAACAAGAACAGTTTAATGATTACACGCTTGTAAATGTAGTGGGAGGAAAGTCTTGGAGAGTTGATGGGTATTACATCGGATTTTTTGCAACAATAAACAACGTTTTTGACCAACGCTATAGAACAGGTGGTTTTGAAGATTCTAGAATTGCAGATTATCGTGGTATGGTTGAAGAATCAAATAGAGAAACCCCTGTATTTGGCAATCGCTATTTTTTCGGAAACGGAACTACATATTACTTAAACCTTTACGTTAGATTTTAAAAAAAACAGATAAACACAATACCAATGAAAAATATCAATTTATACCAACTAGTAATGCTGTTAATGGTAACAGTAGGAATAGTATCATGTGTGCAAGATGATGATTTTGAAACACCAAACACTACCGTTGTAGCACCAAACCTTGAAGGAGATGTGCTAACAATAATGGGTATCAATAGTGCCTTCGAACAACTAGTTGCTGATGCAGCAGATGATCTAGGTGTTGATCCTGGAGATTTTAACTATGATGATGTGCTTGCACAGCTAAGAGAGTCAGAAAAGTTAACCTTTGAAACAGATGTTATTACCTACGTGGAAGGGTATGTAATCTCTAACGATCAATCAGGAAACTTTTTTGAAGAACTCATATTACAAAACGCACCCGCTGACCCTATTAGTGGAATAAAAGTGCTTATAGACGTAAACCCTTTATTTATAACCTATGAAGTTGGGAGAAAAGTATATGTTCGTCTAGACGGCTTAACTGCCGGATATGATTCTGGGGTGTTAACCCTTGGGATTATTGATGTAAATGACCTTGGTAAAATTGGTGAATCCCAAATGCCAGACTATGTGATTAGAGATGCTGTTGTTGAGACAATAGTTCCTAAACCCATGCTATTCTCTGAATTTTCTGACGCAAACACAAACCTATTGGTAAAGTTTGCCGATGCTCAGTTTAACCGTAATGAGGTATTAGGTGATGACCGTAAAACATATGCTGGTGAGCCAGGAGATGAGTTTGATGGTGAGCGTATTTTAGAAAGCTGTGAAGAGGGTGGAAGTGTTATTTTTAGCACAAGTACATTTGCAGATTTTAAATCCTTCCTGCTCCCTCAAGGAAGAGGCTCTATGGTAGGAATTCTAACAAAAGATTTCTTTGGAGAAGTATTTAATGTTGTAATCAATGACCCATCAGACATTAACTTTGATAATGAGAACAGATGTGATCCAGACACATTTAATTGTGATGGCCCTAGTGGCGGGGGGGCAGAATTTTATAGTGAAAACTTTGAAGGCTTTGATTCTATTGAGGCCTATGTGAGCGCAGGTTGGACAAACGTAAATGTAAGTGGTGGAAACGAAGTATGGGAAATCGGAAACTTTGATAACAATAACTATGCGCAGGTATCTGGATTTAGTTCTGGAGAGGATATCATAGACACATGGCTTGTAACCCCAGCCATTGATATGGATACAACTATAGAAGAGGAATTGACCTTTAACATCCAAACTTCCTTTGATAACGGAACGATCTTGAGTGTGTTAGTCTCCACAGATTTTACTGGAGATGTAAATGCAGCTACTTGGAACTTATTGGATGCGTCCATACCAACAGGACCAGAGGGTGGTTTTGGTGACTTT
Organism: Flavobacteriaceae bacterium; assembly: GCA_949507465.1. Lineage (GTDB taxonomy): Bacteria > Bacteroidota > Bacteroidia > Flavobacteriales > Flavobacteriaceae > CATEMS01. The sequence goes on along the minus strand of CATEMS010000182.1, from coordinate 11,670 downwards.
GCACCATCAGGACCCGTTAATGTTTCTTGTGTAGATGGCATGGCATACATTGCCTTTAGATATCAAGGAAGTGACCCAACAGCAACAACACGTTATCATATAGATGATATTAAGATAACAGGAAACTAAGCGTCTCTTTATACATATAACAAAACACCCCTGATAGCTCAGGGGTGTTTGTTTTTAAAGCTATGTTTTTTATAGATTGTTGTAAAATAACCTATTATAGGTCCAATGATGATATATTACCTTATTCCACAGTATTGTAGCCCCCCAACTCTTAACATAAATGATTTTATAAATACTCTTAAGAAGCATAATTGAGTTTGCCCATCACGCTTTACTAATGCCTTTAAGAAGGCAGGTAGTGAACATCAATTAAACAAGACATAATATATCTTCCACACAGTCTTTAAACCGCGTTAATGGTTTTAAAATTCTAGCAAAAAGCAGATATATAGATGTTTAAGTGCTAATAAAAAGTCCCTCAACAAAACTTGTTGAGGGACTTTTCTGTAAGTCATGCTTTTCAGTAAAGCAGAGTTGAGGTTACTTTTTTACAATGGTAAACTCAGACCTTCTGTTTAGTTGGTGTTCTGCCTCACTACAGTTAGCTCCGCAAGAAACTTTAAGCTGCGACTCTCCATATCCTTTCCCGCTGATTCTTTTCCCGCTGATACCTTTTGAGATAATGTACTGTACCGTAGATTGAGCACGAGCCTCAGAAAGAGTAAGGTTATACGCGTCAGTGGCTCTATTATCAGTATGTGATCCTACAGCGATAACCATTTCTGGATATTTTTTCATTATTGCTACCACTTTGTCTAACTCAAAGGCTGCTTGAGGCTTGATATTTGATTTATCAAGATCAAACAAAATAGGATTTAAAACAATTTTATCTTCTACAATAATTTGCTCTATTGGCTTTAATGCAATAGTTGCAGAGACTTTCTGGTCATTGGCTGGTGCAACTTCGCTAACACCACTTTCAAAATCTGCTAAAACACCTTGTACTTCATGGGCTTGGTCACAGGCTGCTTTAAAAGAAACCATACCAGCTACATTAGATGTTTTACTAGACAATCTATTGCCCATAGTGTCATATAGATCTACACGAGCTCCTGCAATGACATCATTTGTGTTTTCATTAGTGACAAGCACTTCAATGGTTACCTCACAAGGAATTTCTACAGCCTCTACCATATAAATGTCATCACTCCCTTGACCACCTTCTCTATTTGATGATACGTACCCACTTTGCGAGGTTGGATCATATTTATAAGCAAAATCATCTGCAGGACTGTTCACTCCATTGCCCATGTTGTTTACCACGCCAAAACCGTCTTGCTGTGCTTCTGCATAAAATACATCAAGTCCTCCGATGCCCAAATGACCATTACTTGAGAAATATAATGTGCCATCGCTGTCTACGTATGGAAAAAGTTCCTTTCCTTCTGTATTGATGTTATCCCCTAATCTCATTGGAGTACCTAAAGACCCATCGCTGTTTATGGCAACCATGTAAAGATCAGAGCCTCCACTACCACCTGGCATGTCACTGGCAAAGTAGAGTGTTTTACCATCTTGACTCAGCGCTGGATGCCCTGTAGAGTATTCATCGTTGTTAAAGGGTACAGAAACTATCCCAGACCATCCTTTACCATCAATTTTTTCTGCATAGTATAAGTTGATTTGATTGATCCCGTTTTCGGATTTATCGTAATCTCCTTCAAAATAGTCGTTACGGTCAAAATACATGCGCTTACCATCTGCAGTAATAACAGCATTAGACTCATGGTATTTTGTGTTTACATCACCCTCTAGTAGCACAGCATTTTTCATAGTACCACCTACATTCGTTGCTTTGTAGATATCAAGATAAGGCTCCTCATTCCATTGGTATTTTTTGCGAGAGGTATTTCTACCAGAGGCAAAATAAAAATCTTTACCAGAAACAATACCACCAAAATCTGCATATTCACTATTTATATCTTGCATGTTTGTAGCTGTGTAACGCGCCATATCATCCATGATTTTTGGAATGTAATTAGGGTTTTTCATAAATTCTTTTACCCGAGTATCGTTTGGACTTAGTTTTGCAAAATTTTTCATCCATGTGTTGTAGTCGCTAAATTTGCCATTTGCTTTCAGACTCTGCGCATAATTATAAATAGCTTCTGGGTTGGCATCTTTAGACCTAGCTACTCTTTTGTAGTACATCTCTGCTTTTTTTGTGTCATTGATGAAATAGTAGCAATTTGCTAGTCTTTCAAAGACATACACATCTGTAGTACCTCTTTTGAGCACTTTTTGGTAGGCCTGGGCAGCATCGGTGTATGCTAATCTATCATATAGGTTATCAGCCTTTTTAGTTTTACTATTTTGTGCTGAAACGGTTGCTGTACAAACAGCGATAAGTAGAAGTATGGTATATATTTTTTTCATTTTCAATGAAATTAAATGTTGTTAATTAGAAATATCTTGGTGAACGTAAAGTACGCTTGTTGGTAAATAGATCAAAGGTTAAAATAACCTCGTGTGATGAAGGTGCTACAAAATTAATATCTGATGTGACCGCATCATAGGCATATCCTATGCGAAGCTCTGGCAGTACTTGAAATCCTACCAAACCACTAAATGAGTCATCAACTCTGTAAGATACTCCCAATTCAAATTTTTCAAAAAATAAGGCGTTAAAGTTGGCGTCAAAAGAAACTGGAGTTCCAAAGGCAGACTTAACTAATATAGATGGCTTTAACTTTGTGTTTTCTGAAACCTGAAAAACATATCCTGCGGTACCAAAGAAGTGATTAACCTCTGATCCAATTTGTGTTCCGTTTGCATCTAGATGCACAGAGTTTAACATGTTTGGCACAGAAACACCCAGGTAAAATTTATCAGTATACAGAAAAGCACCTGCCCCTATGTTTGGGTATACACTGCTAATGTTTTGATTAAAAAATGGATCGTTGGGATCTTGTAATTCTAAATCTGCCAAGCCTACATCATGAAACGTAGCTCCAGCTTTAAGGCCCAGGGCTAGTTTTGTGCTTGAACTTAGTTGCAGTGTATATGAAAAATCTGCAAATACATTGGTCTCATTTACAGGGCCAAGCTCATCCTTAACCGCAGATAAACCAACTCCAACTTTATCATTTAAAGGACCATGTCCAGAAAAGGTAAATGTTGTTGGCGCTCCATCCAAGGCCGCCCATTGTGTTCTATACAAAGAGGTAAAAGAGATATTCTCTTTTGATCCTGCATAGGCAGGATTTACAACGTTCATGTTATACATGAACTGAGTGTATTGAGGATCCTGCTGTGCATTTGCTTCTTTGGAGCAAAGAACAAGGCATAAAAGCATTAATGGTATTGATTCTATTTTTTTCATTTCTGTGGTGTTTATTTTATGTTGATTGCATCAAGGTTATGAATACTAGAACTAGTGTTTATTTTTGATGCAAGTTCATCTTATTTTATGTTAGTTTTTCTCTCTGTTGATGTAAACCCATCCCGAATACTTAGATCCAAATACTGGGTCTTCTCCATTTAACCCTATTACATAGTAATAAGTTCCTGTTGGTAATTCTTCTCCATCTGTGGTTTGTCCTCCCCATTGGTTTGAGTAATTGGTAAATTCATAAACAGCAGTACCATTTCTGTTAAATATCTGGAAAGAATTTATTCCTGTTCTATTGTTTAAGAAACTAAGGTCTAACACATCATTAAGCCCATCTCCATTTGGAGAGATTCCTTGAGAAATCACACAGTTTTCGTTATTTGTGTATAGTGATACATTCACAACAGCAGTTCCTAAACATCCATCACTATTAGTAACCACTACGCTGTATTCTTGAGTGGCTGCTTCATCTTGTGATAGTGTGATTACTAGGGTATTTTCACTTTGGTCAGCAATGAGTATTCCATTTTTAAACCACTGATAGGTTACTCCAGCATCACTAGAGTTTGCTGTAATAATAGTTTCAAAATCTGGACAAACATCGAAGTCTTCATTAAGTGTTACCACTACTGGATCTGAGATAACCACTACAATCTCATCTGTAACAATACAGCCATCAACAGTTGTAATTTCTAGAGAGTAAGTTCCACTTTGATCTGCAATGATAGAGGTTGTGTCCTCTCCTGTACTCCATAAAAAGGTGGCTCCAGTTGTATCTCCAGAAATGTTTGGAAGAATTTCAAAATCTTCTCCATCACAAAGAGTGACATCTTCTCCTAGATCAAGATCTGGGACTGGTTTTACTACTACATCTATACTTACTGTAGTCTCGCTACAGGGCGGGATAGAAATTGTTACAGTGTAGGTGCCAGATTCTAAAGGAGTGAAAATTGCATCTGTTGACACTGTAGTACCACTTGCATTTTTCCAATCGTAAATAACACTGTTAAGGTCTATACCACTATTAGTTGGTGTAGCATCTATGGAAGCCGCATCTTCATTAGCACATACATCTAGTTGAGAAGGCAAATTGGTTGTAATGACAAGAGGTAATTCAACAATTAAATCAAAGGGTGTTGTTGAGAAACAGTCATTTTGGTTCAATCTTTCAACTCTGGTGTAGATAGTTTCTGGGTTTGTCGTGTTTGAATATACATTAGGGGTTGGTATTGGATTATCTCCCGTGTCTGCATCTTCTTGTGTGGTATGGAACGAAATTTCAAAATCTGCAGGGTTGAGCCCATTTAATATTTCATCTATTTGAGAAGTCAAATCAAAGGTGGCTACACCACTTCCTGGGGTTTCCTCACAAGCAAACATATCCATAGGATCTTCTATAGATGGTGTGGTGCCCTCTGCACGAATTCTAATATCATCTATGGCAATATCATTTCCACAGACACCAAAAATATCATTTAATAAAACCAACTGAACTGTTGTGTTGTCTGCGGGATCAAACTCCAAAGAATAGCGGATCCAGTTTGGATTTGACCCATTTGGGACGTTTCCTGTTGTGCTGGTTGCCAAGACAGTTCCAGCAGGATCCTCTATTTGATAAATAAGTCTTGAGTCTACTCCTGTTCCTGGGCAGATATTAGTATCAATATCATACATGGTGGTCATGGCAAAATCAAAAACATGTGTGGTGTTTGCAGTAACAGCAATATCTCTTCTGTAGATTTCAATTTGAGATGGTTGGTCAGAAATATCAAAGAAAATAGCCCTACCATTTGTGTCTCCACTGGTATTGTCTTCCATACCTTGGTGCCATCCATTATTTAAACCTGTAGATATGTTTGTTACCACATATTGGTTAGGATTTAACTGTGTAGTACCATTAAATTCTAGAGGTGTAAATGGGTGGGTAGTTCTACCCAATCCAGTACCAAAATCTTCTAAAAACACATCATCTGTACAATCAAAAGGAGAACATCCTGACTCTTTTGTTACCGTTATTTGGTCAGTAAGCTCGTCAAAACTTCCGTCAGGTAATTCTACCACTAAAGCTGCAGTGTACACTGTAGTTTGGTCTGGGCATACAGTAAATACAGGGTCGTTACTTAGTACATTTCCAGCAGGGTCTCTCCATTCAAAAACACTTGCATTTGTTACAGGGCCTCCATTGGGCACAAAACGCCAGTTTTCATTAGTGACCTCCCAAGTTCCCACATTTCTATCTTCTGGAACACTAAATTCTGTAAGGTTGTTTCCTTGCAATCCAATAACTGCTAGACCATCATTCCAGGTGTCACACACAGGCTTGTTGATGATATTAACATCAATTACATTCAAGGACTCATACAACAGTATTTGTTGGGTTGTTAACAGGTCATTACATCCAAATTGAGGAACTGCGTTAAAGTTTAAAACAAAAATTCTAAAAGGAGCATCTCCAGTTACAAAATAATTAATTCTATCTGCAGTTGCTGGCGCAACAGCTGGGTTTATATCGTGATAGGCACCAAAGATAGTATTGAGTGGATAGTTGACATCATTGGTTGGTACCTGGTCTACAGGATCCATGTTCCATCCATTATAATTTCCAGCAAGAGTAGCATCAAAAGAAAGCTGCCCATTGGCACCTGCTACAACATTTGTGTACGCATTGCCATAGAAGTTAAACTCAAAAGGAAGTGCGATCAATCCACTCCATACATCATCTATCGTCAAATTTGTTGGAGCTCCACCAGTAATAGCAGGCAGATCACAAAGAGGTCCTTGTATTTGGTATGAGGTAGTATCAAGATTTGGTAAGGCTATGTAATCTGCAACCAAATCAGTACAAAATGTTTCACAATCTATAAACATGTCAAAACCAGCATCCAAAACATCACAACTTCCTTGGGCTTGACACTCAATAACACCGCTTGTGAAATCACAATTTAAATCTCCAGTTTCTATAGTAAAAGTAACACCTGTAGGTGCAGGATAGGGACCGAAGAATAACACACCTGGTGCTGTTGCAGTTTGTGGCGCACTTCCTTGGTCATCAGTCACGGTAATTCCAGTAGAACTACCCAAATCGGTTATGTCTACACCAATTGTAAATTGCTGTCCTGTTTCACACATTCCATCGTTTGTAAACTCAATGGTGGGATCTGTACAAGTCAAGCAATTAATATCATAACTTAAAGGGACAAACAAACCGTCGATACAACTTGCAATACCGTCTGATGTGACTTGAACTGTGATGGTATCTCCAGTAGATTCAAATACAAATCCAGACATATCTCCATTGTTTCCGTATGGGTTGCCAGCATTAAGGTTGGTAACTCCGTCTGAGTCTAAAATGACAACTTCATCAAAATTTAACTCTACAGTTCCTTCAATGAATGTTAATCTTAACGGAAACCCGGTATCACTTTGATAAACAATTTCTGTGGTATCATTGGCTGTATAACAATAGGTATCGTTAAATGCGCCATCGGCACAAGGAATTGAGGTTTGACCATACGACACGCTTAGGCATAAAAAAACTACCATAGATGCTACGGTAGTAACAAGATTCTTTACAAATCCATACATGCGTGTATTTTTTTGAGGGAGTAATTTACTATTCATTTATTTTTTTTTTGGTATTATTTTGAAGCTAAATTTAATTAAAAATTCCATGCAATGATAGGGATTGCTTGTTTTTAGATGTATCGCTGTTATTTACCGATAAAAGTCCCTTCAAACAGGTTTTTTTATACACTACTATAATTGCAGTTCGCCCATGAAGTATTGATAATAGTCTGGTTGTCTTTTGTACCTTTGCTTTTTTTACAGCCTATGTTAGAACAAAAGGATACCGAATACGAAAGGACCATACTGGTTGGTTTAATTACTCAACAGCAAGATCAAGACATATCTAAAGAATATCTTGACGAACTCGAGTTTTTAGCTTACACGGCGGGAGGTCAAGTACTCAAACGTTTTGTCCAGAAAATGGAAAGACCAAATCCTAAAACCTTTATTGGAACCGGTAAACTTGACCAGGTACACACCTATGTTCAACAACATGGTATTGGCACTGTGATTTTCGATGATGAACTTTCTGCAGCGCAACAAAAAAACATCGAAAAAATTCTAGCCTGTAAGATCATTGACCGTACCAACCTCATCCTTGACATTTTTGCACAACGCGCTCAAACAAGTTATGCTAGAACCCAAGTAGAGCTAGCTCAGTATGAGTACTTACTGCCAAGGCTTGCTGGAATGTGGACCCACTTAGAGAGACAACGTGGTGGGATAGGAATGCGAGGACCTGGAGAGACAGAAATTGAAACAGATAGGCGTATTGTTAGGGATCGTATTTCATTGCTAAAAAAGAAACTAAAAAAAATTGATCGCCAAATGGAGGTTCAGCGCGGAAATCGCGGAAAATTGGTTAGGGTAGCATTAGTGGGTTACACCAATGTCGGGAAATCTACTTTGATGAATGCAATTAGTAAAAGCGATGTATTCGCAGAAAACAAATTATTTGCCACACTTGATACCACAGTGCGTAAAGTAGTGGTGGGCAATCTCCCCTTTTTACTTACTGATACTGTTGGTTTTATACGCAAGTTACCAACTCAACTTGTTGAGTCTTTTAAAAGTACTTTAGATGAGGTAAGAGAAGCAGATTTACTTTTGCATGTGGTAGATATTTCCCACCCGAGTTTTGAAGATCATATAGCCAGTGTGGGAGCCATTCTAGACGAAATTAAAAGCGCAGACAAACCAACGATAATGGTATTTAATAAAATAGATGCCTTTACAAACAAAACCATTGATAGTGATGATTTGGTTACTCAGAAAACAAAAGAACATTTCACCCTCGAGGAGTGGAAATCAACGTGGATGAATACAACCAACGGAGATGCCATTTTTGTATCTGCCCTGGAGAAACAAAATTTTGAAAGTTTTAGAAAAAAAGTATATGATAAAGTTCGAGAGATATACGTCACAAGGTTTCCTTACAATAGCTTTTTATATCCTCAAGAGTACATTCAATAATAGGTAAGAAAATCACATCTAAAACTCCTGCCAGCCAGTTTTAAATTTTTAAAAGCCATAGGTGAGCCCTACCCCAAGTGCTTCTCTGATTTGAAACCCTTTTACTGCATTATCATCGTATATAGCCTGGAAAGTTACATTTGCTGTCATCCACTTATTTATAGACATCACCAGGTTTGCTGTATAATCAAGGTCTACATTTTGCATATCTTCAAGATAGTTACTGTAGAGGTTAAGCACATTTTCTAGCACTACATTTTCTAATAAAGTAAATTTTCCATAAGCGCCAATAGCGCCACCAAACTCAAAACGTGAAGTTTCATTTGCATTTACCCCGAAATACCTCACCTGGTTAAAAGCATCTATATCACTTTGGTTTGCCCCAACCTTTGTAAATCTACTATCAACGAGTATCAAACGCCCAGTTAAAGGTGCTATATTTATTTTTAGATTTTCATCCTTTTCCCAAAGCAGCCCAGGACCTGCCTGGAAATACCCCGGTGATAACATCTTTGTGGTCAATGTTCTGGTGGTGCCACCATCTTGGTTCTGAGCAAAGACATACCCATTGGCAAGTTGTGTTCTTATATTGATGAAAAAAGAATAATACCAAAGACTCTGATGTATCTTTTTACCTACCACAGAATTCAGTTCAAAACGATCATTTGTTTTTCTGGTAAATGCTTGATCTTTTTGATTGGCAATACCAAAGTCAATGACCATGCGGTTATCCCAAGTAATCGTATTTTTTTTATAGTTGGCCTCATGGGTAAGGCCAAAATTTGCAGCATAGTTTGATGTCCCTCCTGCTTGCCATTTATCATTGAATGCTGCTTGGTTAAATAAAAGCGATACGGTACTAACTTTGGTCCAAGGGCTTTTAACCTCTTCTTTTTTTTCTTGAGAAAATCCAGAAAAAGCCAACAGGCAACACATAATAAAAAGAAGTATTTTTTTCATTAGGGTTATTTTTTATACAAGGGCACAAACGAACAAGCCTCTCCATACATAATGCTTTTTGCTATGGGTTGGAGTTTTGAGATCAACATACCAAAAGCCGCGCTTGGGATAGGTTTGTTTGCACACCCTTTGATAATTACAGGAGCGTTCTGGTACTCACTGATATCCAGATCGCTCAAAATTTCAGTAAATAAAATTGTTTCAAGAGTTTGTTGTGACCCAATGACTGTTTTTTTTGCATAGGGAATCAGCTTTGTACTTACAAGCATAAATGCCCAGGCAGGAATAATAGCCTCTGTGCTGCAGTGTATCGAAACATACTGGTTTGTATAGCGCTCCCATAGGTGGGTAGAAACAGCCTCTCTAAAGTCTTTTTCTCGAAGCACCATACCATTTTCTAGCCATGGCGAAATATCAAAGGCAGTTCTGTTACCTTTTGGATATAACACCTCAAGGTCAATAGTTTTTAAAATGCTATTTGCAACTCTATTTACAATCTCCTTTGCCATGAAACTTAATTTAAAGCATGCCCAATTCTAGTTTTGCCTCCTCACTCATTAATTCTTGTGTCCAGGGCGGGTCAAAGGTGATTTCAACCTCGGCATCATTTACCATTTTAAGAGATTTAACTTTATCCTCTACCTCTACAGGGAGTGTTTCTGCAACTGGACAGTTTGGTGTGGTGAGTGTCATCAAAATTTTGACGTTATGATCCTCATTAACAAACACATCATAAATAAGCCCTAATTCGTAAATATCTACAGGAATCTCAGGATCGTATATTGATTTTAAAACCTTTACAATCTTTTCTCCTAATGCCTGTGTATCTATTGTCTTGTCTTCCATAATGGTACTGTGGTATTAAATTCACACTAACTTCAAGCCACTAGCTATTTAGCTTTGCTTGATAAGCAGTTGCATACAATTTTAATTTTTTAATCATCGAACTTAGTCCATTTGCTCTTGTGGCAGAAAGGTGTTCTTTTAAGCCAATTTGGTCAATAAAATCTGTGCTTGCATTTAAAATTGCAGCAGGTGTTTGGTTGTTAAAGGCTCTTATCAAAATAGCAATAATCCCTTTTGTGATAATCGCATCGCTATCTGCAGAAAATACTATTTTATCTCCCTTGAGTTGCGCATCTAACCAAACTTTTGATTGACAACCTTTAATGACTCTGTCATCGGTTTTATTTTGCTTCTCTATAAGAGGTAAAGATTTCCCAAGGTCTATCATGTATTCATAGCGTTGCATCCAATCATCAAACATGGCAAACTCCTCTACGAGTTCTTCTTGTATGGCTTTAATGGTCATAGCTGTTCTTTGTTTTTAGTAGCCATAAGTAATTGTTTATTATCAGTAACCGAATACAAAATCAAACGTGTATTTGAGAGATCAAATGACCCTACTTTTCTTAGCGCTCTTTGAATGGCAAACTCATTTTTCATAGCGCCTTCACAATAGACCTTTGTTGAGGTAAATTGATCAATATCAATTAAGTTGCCCCTTTGAGTGTACCCTGCAGCAAAATCATTGCATCCAGCATTGCCCCATATTTTTTTATCTTCCATTTTAAATTCCAATACAGCCGGCGAATCAATTTGTTCTCCATTAATGGAAATTACAGTAAAAAAACCAGATAGATTTGCTGTAGGAGCATCTGCTACAACTTTTTTTGTCTGATTGCAACCACACAATAAAAGGCAAAAAGCGATACTAATAAAGACTATTTTTTTCATAATTGTCATTTTTAAGACAGCATCATTTTGGCTTTCTTAACGGCTGCAATTAATAGATCAACCTCTTCTATGGTGTTGTAAAATGCAAATGAGGCTCTTACGGTTCCAGATATATTAAAGAAATCCATAATGGGTTGGGTGCAGTGTTGCCCTGTTCGAACGGCTATCCCTAGTTTATCGATAATGGTACCGATATCATAGGGGTGAATACCCTCTATGTTAAAAGAAATTACAGATGTTTTCTCTTTGGTTGTTCCGTAAATTTTAAGACCATCAATTTCCAATAATTTTTTGGTTGCATACTCTAAAAGACTAGCTTCATGATTTGCAATGCCTGTAAAACCTATGGCGTTTAAATAATCAATGGCAGCTCCAAATGCAATACCTCCACAAACATTTGGCGTACCTGCTTCAAATTTATGAGGTAGTCCTGCATAGGTGGTATGCTCAAATGTTACTTGATCTATCATTTCTCCACCCCCTTGAAAAGGCGGTAGTTTTTCAAGCCAAGCTTCTTTTCCATATAAGATGCC